>JAYVCG010000297.1:0-5110 GCA_043750075.1 Acetobacteraceae bacterium
TGGAGAACTGACAATGCAACTCGGCCGACTGGGCGCCTGGTATTCCCCCGACAAACTCGGTGGACCGGCGCAAATCAGGGAATTCGTGGGCACGGTGGAACGTCTCGGCTACGATACGCTCTGGTATCCCGAATCACGCGGCCATGAATCCTTCGCTGTCGCCGGATTCATGCTGTCCTGTACATCGAAACTGAAAATCGGCAGTTCGATCGCCAGTATTTATGCCCGCGACGCCTTTACTTCGCGCCGCGGCATGATCACGCTGAATGAACTGTATGGGAATCGTTTCATCCTCGGCCTCGGCGTCAGCCATCCGCCGATGGTGGAAGGATTGCGCGGCCACGTCTATGAAAAACCCATCCCGGCGATGCGCCATTACCTGAAAGCCATCCGCGATGGCGAGGCGGGCGCGGACAATTTCCCCCTCGCCGTCGCCGCCCTTGGCCCGTTGATGCTGAAACTGTCCGGGGAACTGACCCAGGGCGCCCTGCCCTACAACACCAACCCGCGCCACACCGCCGAGGCCGCGAAAATCCTCGGCCCAGGGAAGTGGTGCGCGATCGAGCAGAAGGTGACGATTGAAACGAATGCCGAGAAAGCCCGCGCGCTTGGCCGCAAGGAACTGGCGCGGTACATGACGCTGGACAATTACCGTAACAATTTTCTCCGTATCGGCTTCACCGAGGCCGATCTGGCCAATGGCGGGTCCGACACCTTCATCGACCAAATGGTGCTGTGGGGTGATGCCAGCAAAGTGAAGGAAGGCCTGCGCGCCCATTTCGCCGCCGGCGCCACGCATGTCGCGATCCAGCCGGTGCATGACGACGGCGACATCGCCGCGCGCGATCACATCCTGACCGCGCTCGCCGATACCTGAGCGGTCTGGCGAATGTCCCGGCCGCGTTGACTTCCCCGTCATGGTCTGGCCTTGGAGAATGCACACATCTCATGACACATGCCGATACAGGCTGCTTTCGCCGCCACCGCCGCCAGTTTCGAGGACGCGCGGCCCCCTTTTGTGAGCCGCGCGTCCTCGAATGTTCCAAGGAAGTGTTCCATGGCGATCCCCGTCGGCTGGTGACCGCGAAGCAGAGAATCATACCCGGAACCGGCTGGGCCAGGTTTCTTTGATATAGATGCGAAGTTGTTATGAGATGTGTGCATCCTCTGGCGGTCGAGCCAGGTCATGACGGGGAAAAAGCGATGGGTCAGTCCAGGAGGCCATCGGCATGAGAGCGAAACTTTTCTCCTCTCACGCGCCCATTCTCACAGCAGCGCGCCCGCCACGGCGCCGCTCATGCAGGTCGCCAGGGTGCCGGCCAGGATGGTGCGAATGCCAAGGCGGACGATCTCATGGCGGCGTTCGGGGATCATCACGCCGAGGCCGCCGATCATGATGCCGAGGCTGCCGAAATTGGCGAAGCCGCACAGCGCGTAGGTCAGGATGACGCGGGTTCGCGGGGAAAAGCTTTCAGGCGGCAGGCGGGAGAAATCGAGGTAGGCGACGAACTCGTTCAGCACGGTCTTGGTGGCCATCAGCAGGGCCGCGGCCTGGGTTTCAGCCCAGGGGACGCCGATCAGCCACAGCAGGGGACGGAAGGGGAGGGCGAACAGGCGTTGCAGGGTCACGGGGGCGCCGTTCCACTCTGGCAACAGGCTGAGGCCCATGTTCAGCAGTGTCACCAGCGCCACCGTCACCAGCAGGGTGGCGATGATCGCGGCCAGGATCGGGATGCCGTCCATCGTGCCGCGCACCAGCGCGTCCAGCGCGCCCGTGGGCTTGTCGTGGAGGAGGAAGCGGGCCTCCGCTGCCTCGGGCGGACCGGAGGGCACCATCAGCGCGGCGACGGCCAGTGCCGCGGGGGTGGAGATCAGGGAGGCGATCAGGATGTTGGCCAGCGCGTCTGGTACGATGGGGTTGAGAAACGAGGCGTAGATCACCATCACGGTGCCCGCCACTCCGGCCATGCCACAGGTCATCAGCGCGAACAGCTCGCCGCGATGCATTTTCGCCAGGTAGGGACGGATCAGCAACGGCGCCTCGATCATGCCGACGAAGACGTGTACCGCGGCGCCCAAAGCGAGGGGACCGCTGATGCCGAGGACGCGGCGCAGCAGGCGGGCGAGCAGACCGGTGATGACCCGCAGCACGCCCCAGTGGAACAGCAGCGCGGCCAGGGCGCTGATGGTCAGCACCAAAGGCAGAGCCTGGAACGCCAGGATGAAGGCGGCGCCGGGGTGGGTTTCGATGAAGGGGAGGGGCGGGCCGGCGAGATGGCCGAACACGAAGCGCGTTCCCTCCAGCGTCGCGTGATGCAGCGCATTGGCGGCGTCGTTCAGCCACACCATCGGCTTCCTGGCGGCGGGAATGCCAAGTAGCACCAGCGCGCCGAGGATTTGCAGCATGACGCCGCCGATGACAGTGCGCCAGCGTATGGAACGCCGGTCCTCACCGCACAGCCAGGCGATGCACAGCAGCGCGAGAACGCCCAGGGATGCGTGGAGCATGGGATATCCGGGTCAGGGGCGGGGATCGTCACGATCTGGGACGTAAGGGTAGCAGCCTCATGCGCGTAGGGGATGGGGTCCAGGTGCCCGGCACCTGGCGGGGCGCGGAGCGGAGCCCCGATCTTGCTTTATGCACATCATCAACCCTGACAGGCAAACGGCTGTGATCGTTTTCCATCAGGAAGACGCGGCATCCCACGGCTTTCCGCCTGGGCGCGCATCAACACTTCGTTCATACCCTGGCCCTGAAACGGAAAAGCCGGCGGGAATGTCCCCTTCGTCCCTCGGGAAGTGCTGATGCCACGGGCCTGTTAACTCGATCGACGCGGCGCAGGCGTTCTTGCCATCATTCATACTTAAGTGGAATGAGAAGTTCTCGGTGAAGCCGCGTGATGCCGTGCCGGCGCATCGCCTCTGGACGAAGACCGGGGCGGTACTGGACCTCGCGATGGCGCGTCAGGAGGAGCGGGTTTTGTCGAAGGCGCTGGCCTTTAGCCACTGCGGCACGAAATATTGCGTGAATACAGGCGGTCCGGGCACCGCGATGCGCGGGGCGAGGGTTTGGTGCATCACCTCGCCGACGGCCGGCTGCATGTTACTTATAAGGACAGGGTCCTGGCCTGCACCGCGTATGGAACCCGTCCGGTGCCGGACCCGGCGGAGGACGGGAAGACGCCGGATGTCCGGGTCGATGCGATTATCGCCAGGCAGCGGGCCGCCGCCGGTCAGATGACCGCCGCGCCGGCCTGGTAACGGCCCAGCCAGGAAAACCCGCCCGCGATGCCCGCTGTGTTTCGTCATGTGACGAAACACAGCGGGCATCGCGGGCAGGCCTGTTCGCTGCTTCCACCCGATACCTGAAACCCAAAAGGGGACATTCCAGCTTTGCGTTGACAGGTTGTCACCATCGAAAAGCCGTAGGGGTCAAGGGCCGGTCCGTTCGCGGACCGGCCTTCCCCGGTGACACACGCTTCTCCCCCAAAATGCCCATGGGCCCCGCCGCTTTCGCGGCAGGGCCCATGGGCCGTCAATCAAACACTTCGCCGCTCAGCCCGGCTGCGGCGCCGGCGCCGCGTTTCCAGGGGGCGCCGCCGGGCGTCCCGCCGTCGGCACCGAGGCGCGGCGGTTTTCCGCCGCCGGTTCATCGACCACGGCGCGGATCACCTTCTCACCCCGCAGCACGGTGCGAAGCTCGTCACCGCTCAGCGTCTCGTATTCCAGCAGCCCGGCGGCGAGGCGGTGCAGTTCCTCGACGTTTTCCGTCAGGATGCGGCGGGCTTTTTCATAGGCGGCGCTGATCACCGACTTGATCTCGCCGTCGATCTGCCGCGCTGTCTCCTCCGACACGTTCTTGTTCTGTGTGACGGAGTGGCCAAGGAAGACTTCCTGGCTGTTGTCGCCATAAGCGATCATGCCGAGTTTGTCGCTCATGCCCCATTCGGTGATCATGCGCCGCGCCTGATCGGTCGCCATCTTGATGTCGCCCGCGGCGCCGTTGGAAACCTTGTCGGACCCGAAAATGATCTCCTCTGCCGCGCGGCCGCCCATGGCCATGCAGAGTTCGGAGGTCAGCTTCGACTTCGACTTCGAATACCGGTCGCCTTCCGGCAGGCTCATCACCAGGCCAAGCGCGCGGCCACGCGGGATGATGGTCGCCTTATGGACGGGATCGCATTCCGGCTCATGCATCGCGCACAAGGCATGGCCGGCCTCGTGATAGGCGGTCATCCGCTTCTCCGCTTCGGACATCACCAGCGAGCGGCGTTCGGTGCCCATCATCACCTTGTCCTTGGCGTATTCGAAGTCGGACATGGCGACGACACGCTTGCCCAGGCGGGCGGCGAGCAAGGCGGCCTCGTTCACCAGATTGGCGAGATCGGCGCCGGAGAAACCGGGCGTGCCACGGGCGATGGTCCTGGGATCGACATCGGCGGCCAGCGGCACTTTGCGCATGTGGACGCGGATGATCTTCTCGCGTCCGGCGACGTCGGGGTTCGGCACCACCACCTGGCGGTCGAACCGGCCTGGCCGCAGCAACGCCGGGTCGAGCACGTCGGGCCGGTTGGTGGCGGCGATCAGGATCACGCCCTCATTCGATTCAAACCCGTCCATCTCGACGAGCATCTGGTTCAGCGTCTGCTCGCGCTCGTCATTGCCGCCGCCCAGACCGGCGCCGCGATGACGGCCCACGGCGTCGATTTCGTCGATGAAGATGATGCAGGGCGCGTTCTTCTTGCCTTGCTCGAACATGTCGCGCACACGGGACGCGCCGACACCCACGAACATCTCCACGAAGTCGGAGCCGGAAATGGCGAAGAACGGCACGTTCGCCTCCCCCGCGATGGCGCGCGCGAGCAGCGTCTTACCGGTGCCCGGAGGCCCGACCAGCAGCACGCCCTTGGGGATCTTGCCGCCCAGACGCTGGAATTTCTGCGGGTCTTTCAGGAACTCGACGATTTCCTGCAACTCGGCCTTGGCCTCGTCGATACCGGCCACGTCGTCAAAGGTCACGCGGCCCTGTTTCTCGGTCATCAGACGGGCGCGGGACTTGCCGAAGCCCATCGCCCTGCCGCCGCCCGATTGCATCTGGCGCATGAAGAAC
>JAYVCG010000298.1:0-4926 GCA_043750075.1 Acetobacteraceae bacterium
CGCCGGACATCTCGGCACGCGTGAGGCGATCGACCGCGCCGGAATGCGCGATTACGCCGATCTGGTGATCGCCCTGGCCCGTAACGGGCTCGATCTGCCAAAACCATCCGTCACCCCCGCGCGTGAGGCCCGTGTCGCGCGGGCGCGGGCCATTCTCCAGCCCCGCCTGTGTCATGTCTCCAGCCCCGCCTGTGTCATGGCGATTGATGTCAGGCTGATCGTTACCAGCGCCCAGCCGCTGATCACGCTCGCCGCCGTCAAAAGTCTGGATTATTTTCTCGCCCCCATGCTTGTGCTCCTGCTCCTGGCCCTCGCCCCCCCACCGGCACACGCCGCGATCCTGGAAGCGGGCCTGGGCAAACCCTTCGCCCTACCCAGCGAGGCGCTCGCGAAAGCCCGTGACGGCGACACCGTGCGCATAAGCCCAGGAACGTATGAGGATTGCGCGCGGATCGAGCGGAACCGGATCACGCTGGAAGCAACGGGCGGCGAGGTCATCCTGAAGGGCAAGACCTGTGCCGGGAAGGCGATCCTGGTCATTTCGGGCACGAAGGTGACGATCCGCGGCCTCACCCTCGCCTACGCCAGGGTGCTCGACCGCAACGGCGCCGGCATCCGCGCGGAGGGGGCAGAGCTTCTGGTGGAGAACACCACTTTCTTTCATAACGAGAACGGATTACTGAGCGCGAGTGACCCAAATATTTCCATCCGCGTCGTGGACAGCACGTTCATCGGCAACGGTCATTGCCAGCCTGTGTGCGCGCATGGGATTTACACCGGACATATCCGCTTGTTGCGCGTGGAGCGCTCACGGTTCCTCGATCAGCGTGAGGGGCATCACATCAAATCCCGCGCCAACCGCACGGAGATCGTTGGCTGCGACATTCAGGATGGGCCAACCGGCACCTCCAGCTATTTGATAGACATCCCGGACGGCGGCTCGGTTCTGATTGAAAAGAACCAGATACGCAAAGGCCGGAAAACCAGCAACCGGGGCATCGCGATCTCGATCGGCGCCGAGGGAGACGCGAACCCGCGTGGTCCCATCATCATCCGTGACAATGATTTCGTGAATGAGCAGGACAGTTTCACGGCGTTCGTCCGCAACATGTCCGCCACGCCGGCACGACTCAGCGGCAACACGATCACTGGTTCCGCCAGGGCGCTGGAAGGAGAGGGAACCGTCGAGAAGGCGCGCACGCCCGCACCATGACCCTCCCCCCTCCCTGGGCTTGACGGCACGCGCCCTGTAAGCAGAAACCACCAACCAGCAGCGGGAGCATGGGAACCATGGTGGCCAGACCGGTGATGCTGGTGATCCTCGACGGCTTCGGCTGGCGCGAGGAGTCCGCGGACAACGCCGTCCGCCTCGCCCGCACCCCTCACTTCTCCGCCCTTTGGTCCGGCTCGCCGCATGCCTTCCTGCACACTTCCGGCCGCGATGTCGGCCTGCCCGCGGGCCAGATGGGCAACTCCGAGGTCGGCCACCTGACCATCGGCGCCGGACGCGTCATCAAACAGGAACTGGTGCGAATCGGCGACGCGGTGGAGGACGGCTCGATCGCCACCCGCCCGGCGTTTCAAACGCTCGTGGCGGCGCTGAAAAAGACCGGCGGCGCCTGCCACCTGATGGGGCTCGTCTCACCGGGCGGCGTGCATTCCCACCAGGATCACGCGGCGGGCCTCGCGCGCCACCTCAGCGCGGCTGGTATCAAAACCGTGCTGCATGCTTTCACCGATGGACGCGACACCCCGCCCCAATCCGCCGGAGAGGATATGACCCGTCTGCGCAGGGCCCTGCCCGCCGATGTCACGATCGCCACCGTCATTGGCCGCTATTTCGCCATGGACCGCGACAAACGCTGGGAACGCGTGGCCCTGGCGTACGCGGCGATGGCGGAAGGGGAGGGGGCGGCGTTCGACGATCCCGCCAGCGCGATCCAGGCCGGCTACGCCGCGGGCAAATTCGACGAGTTCATCCCGGCCTCGGTGATCGGCGGCTACTCGGGGATGAAGGACGGCGACGCGATCCTGTGTTTCAACTTCCGCGCCGACCGCGCGCGGGAAATCC
Organism: Acetobacteraceae bacterium; assembly: GCA_043750075.1. GTDB lineage: Bacteria > Pseudomonadota > Alphaproteobacteria > Acetobacterales > Acetobacteraceae > Rhodopila. Next base: position 2,072 of record JAYVCG010000298.1, read on the forward strand.
TGGCGCCGTTCCTCGATCCCGCCTTCGACGGATTTCCCCGGAAGCGTGTGATCACACTCGCCGCCGCGGTGGGCATGACGCGCTATTCGGACGCGCTCGCCCCGTTCATGACATGGCTGTTCGACGCCGAGCATCTCGACAACATATTGGGCGCCGTGGTGTCCGCGGCGGGAAAAACCCAGGCGCGGATGGCGGAGACGGAAAAATACCCGCACGTCACCTATTTCCTGAACGGCGGCCAGGAAACCCCGTTTCCGGGCGAGGACCGCGTGGTGGTGCCCTCGCCCAGGGTCGCGACCTATGATCTTCAGCCGGAAATGTCCGCCCCCGCGCTGACCGACCGCGCGGTGGAGGCGATCGATTCCGGCAAATACGACCTGATCATCCTGAACTACGCCAACCCCGACATGGTGGGCCACACCGGCAGCCTGCCCGCCGCGATCAAGGCGGTGGAGACGGTGGACACCGGGCTTGGCCGCATCGTGGAGGCGTTGAAGCGCCAGAACGGCGCCCTGGTCCTCACCGCCGATCATGGCAATTGCGAGCTGATGAAAGACCCCGAGACCGGCGGGCCGCATACCTCGCACACCACCAATCCGGTGCCGGTGGTGGTGATGAACGGCCCCTCGGCCACCATTCACGATGGCGGGCTGGCTGATCTGGCGCCGACTTTACTCGGCCTGATGGGCATTCCTCAGCCGGCGGAAATGACCGGGCATTCGATCGTGCGCGCCAATGCGGCCCGCGCGGCGGAATAGCCTTCTCGTCCTGCTGGTGCTGCTGACGGCGCAGACCGCGCCGCCGCGTGGCGTGCCCGTTGGCCCTGGCACACAGGGTGGCTCTGGTGCACAGGGCATTTCTGTCACGGGGGGCATTCCCGCCACGGGAGGCGTTCCCGCCGCGCCAGGAATGCCTGGCGCGCGGAACGCTCCCACCGGGGGCAAGGAAGAAGCCACCCGCCGTCAGGTCGAGGAAGCGGAACGGGTCCAATCGTCGCAGGTCGATGCCGAACGGGAAGCGGCGGCGGCGGTGGCGCGGGCCTTGTCCGAGGAAAACCGTCTGACGGTGGCGCAGGCGGCGGCGCTGGAGCGGCTGGAGCGGGCCGAGGCGGCGGTGAAGGACATGACGCGCCATGGGCTGGAACTCGACCGGCGGCGCGCGGACGCGCGGATCCGGATCGAGAAGCGGACGGAGGCGTTGCGGCCGATGCTGCCGGTGATCATGCGCATGTCCACCTGGCCGGTGGAAACCCTGCTGGCCGCGCAACGCCCGCCGGAGGAAGCGGTGCGCGGCATCGCGGTACTGCGGACCCTGGCGCGGCAGGCCGAGGTGGATGCGCGGGCGCTGGCCCGCGACCGGATGGCGCTGGACACGGCGACGCGGGAGGCGGCGGAGATGACGCCGCTGCTGGCCGCCGCCGAGGCCGTGCGCGCGTACGAGGCCGATGCCCTGTCGCGTCAGCTCGCCGAGATCAGGGACCGGCGTTTGTCGGCGCAACGCGAAGCGGCGGAGGCCGCCCGCCGGGCCGCGGCTGAGGCGGCGCGGGCGAAAAGCCTGCGCGGGATGCTCCAGATCCTGGAAACCCAGCGGCGGCTGGAGGAGGCGCAGGCGCGCGAGGATGGGGTGCGGGCGGAGCGAGAGCAAAAATCCACCGCCGCCGAATCCGCCCGTTTGCGTCAGGCGGCTTTGGCGCGTCCGGCCGGAGCGGGCACGCTCGCCGCCAACGCCAGACCGGCGGGTCAGCTCACGCCGCCGGTCGCGGGTGTGCTGGTGCGCGCCTGGGGCGACCCCGAGGACGGGGAGCCCGCCACCGGACTGTCGTTCCAGACCGAGCCGGGCGCGCGTGTCGTGGCGCCCTGCGGCGGCACGGTGGCGTTCGCGGAACCGTTTCGCGGCTATGGACTGCTCGTCATTATTGATTGCGGCGGTGGCTACCACGCTGTACTGAGTGGCATGGATCAGATCGGCGTCGCGCCGGGCCGGGCGTTGCAAAGTGGCGATTCAGTCGGGACATTGCCGGCGACGGCGAAAACAGCCTCCGGGGAGACACGCTCTGGGCGGCCGGTGCTGTATGTCGAACTGCGGAAAGGCGGGCGGGCGGTCAACCCGGCCCCCTGGTTGAAAACGAATGGTTAGCTTTTCTCCCCTACACGAATGAGCGCTGGACGCCATGTATGACCCCGCGCGACAAGACAGAAACCTGACGTTTGTATGAAAACCATGCCGCTGATCCTCTGGCCCAGGCGGGAACGCGGGGCGGGAGGGGGCGCCAGAAGGGTAGAGAGAGAATGAATTTCCGCCAGCCGCGTTTCCGTACCGGTCTGTTGTTGGGCGCGGCCTTCCTGGTCGGCGTCGTCTCCGGCCCCACCATGAGCGTACTGGGCCGCGCCGTCGCGCAGGATCATTCCCGCGCCGAGGCCAGCCAGTTCCTGAAGATCTTCGGCGATGTGTTCGAGCGGATCAGGACCGAATACGTCGATCCGGTGGGCGACAAGGAAATCCTGGAAAACGCCATCAACGGCATGTTGACCGGGCTCGATCCGCACAGCTCCTACATGAATGCCAAGGCGTTCAAGGACATGCAGGTCCAGACCAAGGGTGAATTCGGCGGCCTCGGACTGGAAGTGACCGAGGACAAGGGCGTCATCAAGGTCGTCTCCCCCATCGACGATACCCCGGCCTTCCGCGCGGGCGTCAAGGCGGGCGACATCATCACCGCCCTCGACGGCAAGACGGTGCTTGGCCTGACGCTGAACGAGGCGGTGGAGCGGATGCGCGGCGCGCCCAACTCCCGCATCATGCTGACCATCAAGCGCGCGGGCGTGGACAAGCCGGTGGAAATCGCCGTGATCCGC
>JAYVCG010000299.1:0-2871 GCA_043750075.1 Acetobacteraceae bacterium
CTGCGAGACGCTGGACATCACGGGGTTCGAGGCGCTGGCGCGCTGGCGCCATCCTGTCCGGGGAGACATCTCGCCCGCCGTGTTCATCCCCATCGCCGAACGATCCGGACTGATCAATCCGCTTGGCCTGTGGGCGCTGGAACACGCCTGCCAGATCGCCGCCGGCTGGCGGATCCGGCGGCGGATGGCGGTCAACCTGTCCCCGGTGCAGTTGCGGTGCGACACCATCGAGACCGACATTCGCGACATCCTGCACCGCACCCAGTTCCCGGCGCATCTGCTGGAACTGGAAGTCACCGAAAGCGTCCTGCTGGACGGCGATGAACGCACCCTGGAAACACTGCACCGGCTGCGCGCCATGGACATCCGGATCACACTGGATGATTTCGGCACCGGATACTCAAGCCTGAGCTATCTGCGCCGCTTTCCGTTCGACAAGGTGAAGATCGACAAATCCTTCGTCCAGGGCCAGAGCAAGGACCGCATGACCCGTGTGATCCTGGAAAACATCATCCGCATGTGCGCCGATCTCGATCTCGATGTCGTCGGCGAGGGCGTGGAAACGGAAGAACAGCTCAACGAATTGCGGCGTCTGAAATGCGGCGAGGTGCAAGGCTTTCTGCTGGGGCGCCCGCTGCGCCCGGTGGCGGTGGAAGGCTTCCTGGCCAGACACGCGCGGCGTTCCTCCGGCGCCAGGATTGATCCCAAGGTCGCGCTCGCGCCCCCGGCCTGAGCGTCGGGCCGGAAAATCCACCTGTGCCGTCAGCGCCGGAAAGGTTTTCACCACGGAGTTCGCCAGCAGCCGAAGCCGGCCGCACCGCGATGGCGAGCTACCATGTCAATGGAAGCGGTCGTTCACTCAAAATCTTGGGAAACCGCTATTTCCTCGCCCTCGCGGCGTGGCCGGCTTCGGCTGCTGGCGAACTCCGTGGTGAAATAGCCGGTCCGCCACGCGCTCGGTGCGTTGCTGCTGGAGCAAGGCCACGCGGAGGAGGCCGAGCGGATGTATCGCGAGGAGGTCGGTCTGGGCGGCGCGCTGCGCAGGGCGCGGATCCATCCGGATAATGTGTGGGCGTCGCGGGGATTGTTGGATTGCCTGGAGCGGCGCGGTGAAGCGGTGAAGGCCGCGCTTGATGCAAGCGGCATGGAGAAGGCAGCCATGCAACAGATTCAGGCAGCGGAAAAGGCCAGCATTCTCAGTGACGCCTGTCTGTTGCATGATTTTTGATTTATACACGCAGGGACTGTCTGCTTCCGACCCTTGTCGGACCTTCGTGTCCGGTGTGCCAAGATATCTTTCGGAGGCGGAGCAGCCTATGCCCGGGATCACAGGATCGGCGGCTTCGCGCCTGAAGCAGATGCTCCCGCGCTATGGACGCCTTTGCAGAAACAGACGTAATGGTTAAGTTCAAGATAGCCCTGATGGCAGTTCCCTGAGGGCGTACGCAGTGAAGCCGTGGCGGCGCGGTGAACGCTCCGCTCAAACGACAGCTTGGCCCTGCTGGAGGCCGCTCGTGCGCGGTGGGCAGCCCCGGTGTAGGCGAGTGGATGACAGTCCGGGACCTGGCGAGCGCAGGCGCCAGGAACGACGGCGCGCTTCGGGCCTTCCGCGGCCCCACATCACAGACAGGAGTGACTGAATGCTGAGCTACATCACGGTCGGTGCCAACGACGTGCCGCGCTCAGGACGTTTCTACACGGCCATCCTGACCCCGCTCGGTTACGAGAAGAAGGAAGCAGCGAACGGGGTCGAATTCACCTCGCCGGACGTGCCGGACCGGGTCAATGGCCCTGGCGCGGTGTACGTGAAGAAGCCATACGACGGGAAAGAGGCAACTGTTGGCAACGGCTCCATGACGGCCTTCCAGGCCGAAACGCACGAGATGGTCCGTAACCTTCACGCCGCTGGCCTTGAGGCAGGCGGCTCCGACGAGGGCGCCCCTGGCTTCCGGGACGAGTACAGCGACCGCTTCTATGTCGGTTATCTCCGCGACCCCCTGGGCAACAAGGTCGCGATCTTCTGCGCGAACCCGGCAGAGGGAACGCGGGGCCGCTGAACTCAGCGGAGACGCCATGCGTGGGCGCCAATGGCACCTCCCAATGTCTGCTTGGCCCTGTATGACTCCGGAGAGCCGACCTTCGGCTTCCGGCCCTCCCAGGCTGTGGAGTGTGAGCCCGTGCGGACTGGCTCCATGTCCGCTCACGAGGGTGGAGCAGACATCAGGCGGCGAACCCTCTGCAGCCGTTGACCACCCTTAGCCGACACGGGCGCTGCGTTTCATAGGTCTTGATTAATGAAACACGGCGGTTGCCTGGCCGTTTAAACGCTCGCTGCCACCAGGCCGGGAGGCTTGCGGGCCGTGACGAGGGAGCGCTTCGACCGGACCGGAAACCGTTCCAAATCCGGCGGACTATCCGGCGAATATCCCGGCGACCGGAATGAACACATCCGGGAGCGCCTCGATCGTCAGGGTATCAGAACGGCCAGAGTGCGTGACGGAGGTATAAAGACCGGCGGCGGGAGACCGGTGAATCTCGACTTTCTCCGCCGCCAGATTGACGATCCAGACCTCGGGAATGCCAGCGCGGGCGTAAAGCGGCAATTTGACCTTGCGATCGAAGTCAAGGCTGGTGTTCGCGACTTCCACGGCGAGCATGGTGTCCTCCGGCCGAGGCAGCGCCGTCCTGTAGCCATCGCGCGGTTTGAGTACCGCGAAATCCGGCTGTGGCTCACTGCGATGGGTCAGCCGGACCGGATTCCCAACGGAAACGATGCCGCGGTCGCCCACGGCCAGCACCAGCAGGCGGTTAAGCGCATTTGTCGCCGCGGCGTGTTCGCTGCCTATCGGTGCCATCGCGACGAGTTCTCCC
>JAYVCG010000300.1:0-3539 GCA_043750075.1 Acetobacteraceae bacterium
CTGAACATGACGCTGGAAGACCGGCTCGCCGCGCCGCTGGTGGCGAAACCGGAAATGTGCAGCCTCAACATGGGCAGCATGAATTTCAACATCTCCCCCGCCGCCGCCCGCGTCAAAGTGTGGAAGCACGCCTGGGAAAAACCCTACCTGGAAAACACTGACAACTTCATCTTCCGTAATACCTTCAAGGACATCGAAGGCATCGTCGAGCGTCTCGGCAAAGGCCACGGCACACGCTTCGAGTTCGAATGTTACGACATCGGCCATCTCTACAATCTGGCGTACTGCCTCGACCGCAAGATCGTCGAACCCCCCCTGTTCGTTCAGTCCATCTTCGGCATTCTGGGCGGCATTGGCGCCGAGCCGCGCAATCTTCTGTTCGCCAAGGAAACGGCGGACCGGCTGTTTGGCGATCAGTACGTCTGGTCAGTGCTCGCCGCCGGGCGGCACCAAATGGCGTTCACCACCATGGCCGGGATCAACGGCGGCAACGTGCGCGTGGGACTGGAGGACAGTCTCTACATCAGCAAGGGCGAACTCGCGACCTCAAACGCCCAGCAGGTGGCGAAGATCAAACGCATCCTGGAGGAACTGAGCCTGGAAATCGCCACACCCGCCGAGGCGCGGGAAATCCTGCACCTCAAGGGCGGCGACCGGGTCGGTTTCTGACCTTGGCGCGAAGGCATGGGCGCGAAGGCATGGGCGCGAAGGCATGTACGTGAAGGCATGGGCGCGGAGGCACACATGGGCCAGACCCTGACCACGGATGTCGCCATCATCGGCGCGGGCCCGGTGGGCCTGTTCGCCGTGTTCGAGCTGGGAATGCTGAAACTCTCCGCCGTGCTGGTCGATGCATTGACCGACATCGGCGGGCAGTGCGCGGCGCTGTATCCAGAAAAGCCGATCTATGACATCCCAGCCCATCCGGCGATCGAGGCGGGCGAACTGATCGCCCGTCTCGACGCCCAGATCGCCCCCTTCGCCGCGCCGCGTCTGTTGGGCCGGAGGGTGGAGGGGCTGACCGGCGAACCCGGCGCGCTGCGCGTCACCACCGATCAGGGCGACACAATTCATGCCAAAGCAGTAATCATCGCCGCCGGGGCGGGCGCGTTCGGCCCCAACCGCCCGCCGCTGGAGGGTCTGCCCGCCTATGAGGCGTCCGGCGCCGTCCAGTATCATGTCCGCCGCCGCGAGGCACTGCGCGGCAAACGGGTCGTCATCGCGGGCGGCGGTGACTCGGCGGTTGATTGGGCGCTGGCGTTGAAGGACATCGCCACCGTCTCGGTCGTGCATCGCCGTCCCAAATTCCGCGCCGCGCCCGAAACCGCCGCACAACTCGACGCCGCCGCGGCGCGGGGGGAAATCGAGATGGTCATTCCGTATCAACTCCACGCCTTGCACGGCGCCGATGGCCGCCTCGACGCGGTGGAGGTGGCGACGCTGAAAGGCGGCACCCGCCTGCTGCCCGCGGATGTGCTGCTGCCCTTCTTCGGCCTGTCGATGGATCTCGGCCCCATCGCCGCCTGGGGGCTGGAGCGCGACGGCTCCCACATCCAGGTCGCGCCCGCCACCTGCCAGACCAGCCTGCCCGGCGTGTTCGCGATCGGCGATGTCGCCACCTATCCCGGCAAGCTGAAACTGATCCTGCAAGGCTTCAGCGAGGCGGCGATGGCGGCGCACGCGATCTTCTCCCTCGCCCGCCCGGATGAGGCGCTGCATTTCGAGTATTCCACCACCAAGGGCGTTCCGGCCGGGTAGGGGCAATGGATCAGAAGCTGCTGGCCTGGGGCCGCGCCGCCGCGTCGCGTGGACGCCACCGGGTCAGGACACGGGGAAAACCGTTTCCTTCTCTGTGGCTGTTCACCGATTCCCATCGCCTGCCCGACCCGCGCGGCGCGGTCGCCCGTCTGCCGCGCGGCCGCGCCGGAGTGGTATTCCGCCATGACGCCCACCCCCACCGCGTCGCGCTTGGTCACGACCTCGCGCGGATATGCCGCGCCCGGCGATTATGCCTCGTCGTCGCGGGCGACACGCGGCTGGCCGCTTCCCTGGGCGCCGGAGTGCATCTGCGCGGCGGGCGCTGGCCCGGACCGGCGCGGGTCAGGGGCTTCGTCACCAGTTCCGCCCATGACGCCGCGGAGATGCGCCGCGCCGCGCGCGCGGGGGCCGGGCTCGTGTTCCTGTCCCCGGCTTTCGTCACCGCGAGCCATCCTGGCGCCCCTTCCCCCGGCCCGGTGCGATGGTCGTTTCTGGCCCGGCGCGCGTGCGTTCCCATCGCGGCGCTTGGCGGCATCGATGGCGGATCGGTGCGGCGCCTGTCCCGCCGCTTCTGCCACGGCGTGGGCGCGATCGGCGCGCTGGCGTGATCCCCTTCCGGCCATGACGGCTGTTCGGCGGCACCGGACACGGGACAGGGGACAGGGGACAGGGGACAGGGAAAGACCCCGGTGCGCGGCAACAAAAGCAAGGATTCATTCCAGAGGGCCAGAGGGCCAGAGCATCGGAGAAGTTTCAGAGTGGAACTCCGCCGCCCCCGCCACCGCCGCGAAGCGGCCATCCTCCGCCGGAAAGGGCGCCTGTGTTCGTGGCGCCGCGAAGATTTTCACCACGGAGAACGCGGAGAACCACGGAGACGCACGGAGAAGGAAAGCATCGTGACCCGTGCCTGGTGTCACAGAGAGTCTCCGTGCGCCTCCGTGGTTCTTCGTGATCTCCGTGGTAAGACTTTCCGCCCCCGCGAACCACGCGGACTGTCCGGAAGGAGACTCTGGCCCTCTGGTCCTCAGGCCCTCTGGGATGAATCCTGGCGGTGTCGATCAAGGACCCGAACCGCGACGATGACACACCAAAATCCAGGCCATGCGAGAAACGGCACGCTGCGGAGGATGATCCCCTCGTCATCCTCTCCGTCTGAAAAACGGAAAGCGTCTCCCGGATTTCCCCCGGACGCGGTGGCGTCACCCGCGTCTCTCCGCCGCATGACCAATTCTTAGGATATGGTTTCTTGTTACGCGGCCTGACAAGTGCCATTTCCACATCGCCGCCGCCGCATCCTCCAGGACTCCACCGCCCTCATGCGCCCAGTCTTCCGCCACCCGTGGTTCGCTGCCTTCCTGTGCTGCCTGCTGCTGAGCGGGTACGCCGCCATGGCGCGCGGCGCGCCGGACAGTTTCGCGCCCCTGGTGCGGAAAGTGCTGCCCACGGTCGTCAACATCGCGGTGACGGAGGCCGTCTCCACCCGCGACACCGCCCGCGACCTGCCGCCCGAACTGCGCGACACTCCCCTGGGCCAGGCGTTCCGCCGCCGCTTCGGCAACCGGCGGGAACGCGCGACGGGCGCGGGATCGGGGTTCATCATCGATCCCTCGGGCATTATCGTCACCAATAACCATGTCGTCGGCAAAGCGGAAACAATCATCGTCTCGCTGACCAGCGGCAAACAATATCCCGCCACCCTCATCGGCCAGGATCCGTTGACCGACATCGCCGTGATCAAGGTGACCGCGAGCGAGCCGCTGCCCGCCATCACCTGGGGCGAT
>JAYVCG010000301.1:0-5932 GCA_043750075.1 Acetobacteraceae bacterium
GTCTACCGCCTGGCGGAGTCCGCCGGACCCGCCGTGCCGCGCCCGGACACCTCCGGCGCGCATGGGCGCACGCTGCGCCGCGCCACCCATAAAACCATCACCGCCGTCACCGAGGCGCTGGAAAGCTTTTCTTTCAATGTCGCCGTCGCGCGGCTGTATGAACTCGCCAACGCCATCGCCGACGCCGAACGCGCCATCACGGCCCAGGGCGCGGCTCAGGGCGCGGCCCAGGAGGTTGAAACTGGTCTGGCATGGGCGCGGCGCGAGGCGGTGGAAATGCTCGCCCGCCTGAGCGCGCCGATGATGCCGCATCTGGCGGAGGAGGTGATGGCCTTGCTGCATCCCGGCACGAAAACCCTGGCCGCCGATCTGCCCTGGCCCGAGGCTGAACCGGAATTGCTGATCGCCGAAAGCGTCACCATCGCCGTCCAGATCATGGGCAAGCTGCGCGGCACGATCGCCATGCCGCCAGGTGCTGACGCCGCCGCCGTGCTCGCCGCCGCCGAGGCTGAGCCGAATGTCGCCCGCGCCCTGGAGGGCAAACGCATCGTCAAACGCATCCATGTGCCAAACCGCATCGTCAACTTCGTGATCGCCGGATGATCCCTTTTCTCCCCCGCCGCGCCGCCCTGCTGCTTGGCCTGAGCGCCTTGTCAGGCTGCGGCTTCCAGCCCGTCTACCGCGCCGCGTCGGGCAATGGTCCCGGCCCCTCCGCCGATCTTGCCGCGATCGAGGTCAAACCGATTTACGAACGGCCCGGCCAGATCCTGCGCGAGGCCCTGAAAGCCCGCCTCGCGAGCGATACCGGCGTTCCGCACCGGTACGATTTGCAGGTCACTTTCACCGTGGCGGGCGAGGGTCTGGGCGTGCTGGCCGGCAACCAGATCACGCGCATTCGTCTCACTGGCAACGCCGCCTGGGTTTTGCTGGCGCGCGACGCCAAACAGACGCGGCTGATCGCGGGGAATGAACGGGTGCTCGACGGGTTCGACCTGTTCAATGTGCAGTATTTCGCCAGCGATCTGGACAACGAGCGGGTGCAAAAGCGCATCGCCGAGGCCATGGCGGAGAAAATCACCCTGCGGCTCGCGGTGTGGTTCCACCAGCACCCCGCGGCGGCGGGATGAAACTGGCGCCCGCGCAGGTCGAAGCCTTCCTGCGCGCGCCCGGAGCGTGCCGGATCGTGCTGCTGTACGGCGACGACGCGGGCATGATCCGCGACCGCGCCACGGCGCTGGTCCGCGCGGTGGCGGGCTCGCTGGACGATCCGTTCCTGGTGGTGGAACTGACACGGGAAGAAACCGGCCGCCTGGCGGATGAGGCGTCCTCGCTGTCCCTGACCGGGGGCCGCCGCGTCGTGCGCGTGCGGGAGGCGACCGACGCCGCCGCCGCGCAGGTGCGCGCGGTGCTGAAGGCCAAGGCGCCGGGCTTCGTGGTGCTGGAGGGCGCCGGCCTCGCCAGCCGCTCCCGGCTGCGCACGGAACTGGAGGAAGCCCCGGACGGCGCCGCCATCGGCTGCTACCCGGAGGAAGGCCGCGCGCTGGAAATGACGATTCGCGACACGCTGAAACAGGCTGGCGCCGCCATTGAGGCCGACGCGCTGTCCTGGCTCACCGGCCATCTGGGCGCGGACCGCGCGGCGACCCGGTCGGAACTGGAAAAGCTGGCGCTGTACGCCGGTCCGGGCGGACGCGTCGATCTGGAAGCGGCGATGGGCTGCGTGGGAGACCTCGCCGGGCTGTCGCTGGACGACGCGCTGTTCGCCGCCACCAGTGGCGATGTCGCGACCACCGACCGGGCGCTGGAACTGGCCATCGCCGAGGGCGCCGCGCCGGTGCAGGTGCTGCGCGCGGCGATCAACCATCTCCAGCGTCTGCAACGGGCGCGCATGGCGATGGACGAAACCAGAGTGAGCGCCGCCGACGCGAGCAGAACCCTGCGCCCGCCGATTTTTTACCGACGCGTGGCCGCGTTTCACCGGGCGCTGGGTTTGTGGTCGGCCCAGGCGCTGGCCGCCGCGCTGCATGGGCTGGCGGAAGCGGAGCGCGGCTGCAAGCGCACGGGCTGGCCGGATCAGTTGTTGTGCCGCAACGCCGTGCTGGTGCTGGCCCGGCGGACGGCGGCCACACGCGGCGCGCGTAATTAATCGTATAAAAAGATAAAATTAGATTAAAAAGACTTCATGATTTGGCATGGCCATGCGATGGTGGTTACAGACTAATTTCAGCCACCGCCGCACGCGGCACGATAAGGAATCGGCCATGTCCCAACCCGCTCAGGCCCATGCTCCCTCTGGCTGGCCGCCGGAACAGTCGCTTCCCTTGAACTGGGATGACCTCGATGCGGTCAGCGCCCTCGTGTCCCATGTCGCGCCCGGCTGGTCGGTGGAACTCAATCAGACCTGCGCCGAGGACTCCTCGATCGTCGTGCTGCCCGAGGGCGCCAACGATCTGCTCGGTCCCGCCTTCGTGCTGCATCGCAGCCTCGGCCGCGTGCGGCTGGACCAGTTCCGCTGGGATGAATACCGCAAACTGGGCGCCTTCGCCACGCTCGATGACGCTCTGGCGGACATGCGGACGCGGCTGGCGCCACTGGTGGGGCCCGTCAGACCGCGCGCCGCTCTCAATCATTGAAGATCAGCGGACATTGAAAATCGGCCGGCATTGAGGCTCAGCGGGCATTGAAAATCGGCGGGCGCTGAATTTCGGGCGCCCTAAATCTCAGGGGAAAATCCGTCATGATCGTCAAAAAACTGATGACGAAACGTTTCTGTCTTTCCCTGGGCGTGGCGCTGAGCGTGGCCAGCGTGCTGGTGACGCACCGGGGTGGACCTGCTCCCAACCTGGAGGGCGAGGGGATCATGTATGTGTATTACACATCTCTGTGCGCCACCCCTGGTGATTCGCGGGACTGCCGGGAAGTGCCGCAGCCGGTCCGTCCGCGGTTTGAAAGCATGACCGCCTGCATGGCGCACGCCGATGCCGCGCTGAGCCGGGAGCATGATCCCAGGATGATGACCAGTTGCCTGAAACAGCGGGAAGGCTGAGGCACGCCCAGGAAGGATCGCTTCAGGCGGAGGCTCTTTTTTCGTCATTTTCCGGACGAGTCCGGGAATGACGCGCCAAACGGACAACGCCTCTGTTGGACCATCGCGGAAACAAAAACGCCGGGACACTGTCCCGGCGTTTTTGTTCGAAGCGGCCGCGGTGGGTCGTCAGGCGACCAGCCGGACCATTTCGTCATACAGGGGATATTCCGCCGCCTGCGTGCATTCGACGATCAAAACAGCCGGTCCTGTGCTCCACGCCCAGGGAATTTGGGCTGAGCCGTCGGTCCAGCGCCATAGCAGGGCGTCCTGACGTTCGGCCTCGTGCCAGCCCTTGGTCAGGCGCGGGTCGTCGGAGGCGATCACCGTTTCGCCCATCCCGGAACGGACGGTCATGCTGGTCACCCTGACGCCCAGACGCCTTGTATCGCCCATGTAAGGCGCGCTGACATCGACGGGGATGCAGAAACGCGATTCGAGGGAGACCGAGCGCGCGCCACGGGGCACGATGAAGCTGTGGGCGCCATCCTTGCTTTCCATGGGAGCGATGGAAACCCCATCGGCCACCAGCCGCAGATCGGCGTCACGCGTCGTGCGGAGAGCGGGGGCGGTGAAGCCCAGTTCCGCGGAACGTTGGGCGAGGCGTGTCCAGATCGGCTCCAGCGCTTCTCCGCCCATCGCGAGCGGCGCGCAGGCCTCCGTCTGCCAGGCGCTGGAGTCGGCGTTCACCGAAAAGACCGGATGGAGCGCGACCGGACCATCGTTGTTGGCGAACTGGTCGCGATTCCCGGTATCCAGATAGGTCTCCGTCGGCAGGCCCTCGGCCAGCATGACGCCGTGCTTTTCCAGTTCGATGTGATGGTATGTCACGGACCGCGTATCACGCTCGAACGTGATGGAGCCGCCGTTCACCAAAAGGCGCGCGGGAACGCACTGACCGTCAAGAAACAAACAATGTTCCTGCGACAGAAACAGATCCCTGGCAGGCTGTTGTTCCGCGATCGCATGAGCGCGGATACGCACTGGAACCGACGCCTCGGGATGCGCATGGGCGCTGATGTCGAGGTGACGATGCCCCACCCAGACCACTGGTTCAATGGCTTCCACGCCGTCACGCAGGATGACGATCTCGTCGCCCGCGAAGATGTCCTCAACAGCGACTTCGCCGTGTGCCGTGCGGATCAAGGATCCCGTGACCAGGCATGGAGCAGGCATTATCCCTCCTTATATCCGCCCTGAGGCGGCGGCAAAAAAAATAACTCCAGCCTCTATGGGCGCCAGAGCGACGGTGAACCGGATTTCAGGTTTAGACATCGGGCTAAACCACTGTCAATGGGAATGGTCGCATCCTCCGTGGCGATCTCATACAAAGCCTGCCGGTTCTCTGTGGTAACCCAACCGCCAGCTAAAGCAGGCGGCTTTGACCCTGGCGCCGGTGCATAGCTATCACACCGTCCGAGTCCACTGCTTGTCCCACGGCTCTATCCCAGATAGCCGAAAGCAGATTTGGCCTGGTTACGCAGTTGACGAAACTGCCGGGGTTCACCCGGAGAGGCCCTGTTCCACACCCGATCAATCGCCTGAGACGGGGCATGGACACTGGGATTAGACTTTCGTCCGTAAAGGAAAACCGATGTTTTGTCAAGGCCAGCCGCGCTTCGCGCGGCCCGCTATTCCTCCGCCGCTTGAAAACGGCGGTTTCCCGCGGAGGCTCTCATGAAATTACCACGCTCCGCTGATGAAGCTCCGCTTCATGGCGCGGGTTTGGCTCTGGCTCGATCATAGGCCATGAACAAGACGTCACGCAGGGGCGCGGGGAGTGGTTGCAAAGGCGGCCGGACCGTGAGCCAGCCAGAATCGCCGGTCTGACGGGCAAGCAATGCTTTCAGACCAGGAACCAAGGGCACTGACGTCAGGCACCCGGCAATGGCGCCAGTGACCGACCGCGCCACCGCCGCTCCAGGACCCCGCCAGTCACGACAGACATAAGCGGGCAGACGCGTGGCGATGTTGGCGATCGCGCTGATGCATCCACCGCCGCCTTGTCCCAGCAAATGGCACAGGTCCGCCGTATCGTCTCCGAGCACTTCCGTGCCGCTTTCCGCGAAACGCGCCGCCAGGGAGGCCGCGTTATGCCCCGTGGCCAGAAGGCCCTGGATTCGCCCGGTCATGTCTCGCGGTGCGACATTGGCGAGGACAGCGTCCGGCATGCCCATGGCGTCCACATACAAATGTATGACGCCTTTAAGGCTGTCCGCCATCTGACGCGAGGTTTCCAGCCAGTCTCCGCCGGATCGTCCAATGGGCAGAATGGCGGCACGGCATCCCAGGTCAGCGGCATGGCGCGCCATGGCAAGGCTTTCCATGGCCTCGCTCGCCCGGATATCAGGCATGATTTTGGAGGGTGGCAGTCCGCGCTCCACCAGTCCTTCCAATGCCACGACGCGCTCACGCGGGCTGAAAGCGTCGCCTTCGCCAACGGAACCCAGCACACGCAGTCCATCGCAGCCCAGTTCCAGCATGCGAAACGCATGTGCGGCCATGCGGTCGAGGTCAATGGAAAGATCAGGATGCAAAGGCGTCAGCAGATCGGCATTGGCGCCGCCGAACAGAGCCCGCCAGCGCATGGGCAACGTGCCATCCGCGTCAGTTGGCGCTCCGGGCCATGAAACAACATGATATTCGAGCTTTCCGGCCTTGCTTTCGTCAATCGCACGGCCACGCATCGAGATACCGGCCTGACGCACCGTGTCCGGATCGCCCGAGATCAACGGATGCCACCAGTCCAGATCCTTGCCTTCCGCCACGCGCCGGTAGCCGCAGGTGGCGGGCAGCCAGGTGAGGGCGCGCACCGCCGTGGGGGTCAGCGTATCGCAGAAATGCACC
>JAYVCG010000302.1:0-13147 GCA_043750075.1 Acetobacteraceae bacterium
GGAAGCGTGAGCGCCGCGACCGTGACCGAGACGGCCGCCGTCACCATCAATCATGGCGGCACCAGCACCGCGACCGGCGCCGCCACCCTGACCGCGACCACGGGTGACATCAACCAGAACGGAACCGTGAGCGCCGGGGGAACTGCCCGCCTGGTGGCGGGGAACGACGTGAACCAGGGCGGGCTGGTGCGAGGAAGCACCCTGGCCAGCCTGTCGGCGGGGAACATCATCAATCAGACCGGACAGGTGACTGGCGGCGCGGTCTCCGAAACCGCGGCCAGGGGCAACATCACCCACTCCGGCCTCAGCACGGGCAGCGCCACGACGCTGATCGCGACAACGGCAGGCATCACCCAGACCGGCGGCACCATCGAGGCCACGGCGGGCAGCGTCAGCCTGACGGCGGGTACGTCGATCACGCAGAACAGCGGCACGATCCGGACGACCGGCACCAACGCGGCCATCAACACCATCACCCTCACCGCCAACGGCGCGGCGGCGGGCAACGGCGTCACCGTCAACGGGACTGTGATCGCGACGGGCGATGTCCGGGCCTCGGGCAGGGCGTTCACGCAGGGGGGCACGTTCGCCGCGGGAGACGGGCGGACCGCCACGCTGGCCATCGGCGCGGGCGGCATTCTGCTGAACACCGGCGCCTTGCTGCGGAGCACGAATGGCACGGCCGATCTGTCGGCCACCGGCGGCGGGATCGCCGCGGCGGGCGCGACGGTGGCCGCCGCCACCCTGACCAGCGCCTCCGGCGTCACCGGCGCTGTCACCCTGAGCAGCACGGCCACCAACATCGGCACGCTGCGGGATTTCAGGATCACCGGCGGAGCTTTGATCTTCAATGACAGTATCGCGCTTGCCACCGCCGGGACGGTCAGCGCCACCAGCCTCACCTTGACCGGAACAACCCTGACCCAGGCCGCTGGTTCCTCGCTGACGGCGGGCACCGGTCAGGCGGCGCTGAGTTTCACTGGCGGGATCACTCTGGCGGGGACCACCAGCGCGGCCACCGACCTCACCCTGAGCGCGGCGACGCTGGATCAGCGGGCCGGTTCCGTGCTGGCGGCGAACGGCGGCAAGGCGGTGCTGACCCTGACCGGCGCTGTCACCCTGGCGGGGACCAGCCGCGCCAACAGCGATTTCATCCTGAGCGGAGCGATGCTGGATCAGCAGGCCGGTTCCGCGCTGACGGCGGGCACCGGTAAGGCGGCGCTGACTTTCACCGGCGGCGCCGTCACCCTGGCGGGGGCCAGCACCGCGGCCACGGGATTCACCCTGAAAGGGGCGAGCCTGGATCAACGGGCCGGGTCCTCGGTGACGGTGACCAGTGCCGCGTTGACGGACGGTCAGGCACGGTTCGACTTCACCAACGCCATCACCCTGGCGGGGAACACCAGCGCCCTGTTCGTATGGGCCACGTCATCGGGCGGGAACATCATCCTGCGGGGCAATGCCTTCAGCAACCTCAATCCGCTCACGGTGGGAAGATCGGAGGCGGAACTGACCGCGGTCAGGCAGAGAACGCTGTTCCCGGACGCGGCCAGCGGCGGCGTCGTGCTCCAGGCCAACGCCATCACGATCGAGGGCCAGCCCACCTACACCAATGCCGGCGGCAACGCGGGCATCGTTCAGTCCGCGTTCATCCTGAACCCGGCCTCGGCGGGCACGGTCTCGCTTGGCCGGTTCAACCAGCCTAACGTCCAGCTCAGTCTCGGACTGGGCCAGGGGACGGCGGTCAACGGGACGGGGATCGGGGACGACATCGCCGTCGCCGGTCTCGCCCTCACGTTCAGCACCCCGCTCACCGTGCCGCTGCAACTGACCGGCACCGTGGGCGGCCTCACCGGCTCCAGCGCGGCGGGCGTCAGCCATATCGGACCGCGGCGGCAGGACAACTATCTGCTCAACGGCTGCCCGATCTCCTCGTTGAACTGCGTGCGGTTCTCCACGCTCACGGTGCCCGTCATCAATCCGCTGAAGGAAGTCAACATCGGACGGGCACGGCCCCCCTCCGATGGCGAGACCGTGCTGCCTGACGTCGCCGAACGGGATTATTGATCATGACCTCCTCACGCCGTTCTCCCGTTTCCATGCCATGGGCCAAGGCGCTGCTGGCCAACGCGCCATGGACCAACGCGTCATGGACCGGGACGCCATGGACCGGGGCGCTGTTGACCGGACTGCTGCTCGCGTCCTGCGCGCCGCCGCCGCCGGAGGCGTTCAGGTCCGGCGCGGGCGCCGCCGGGGCGCTCGACCTTGGCGTCAACGTCGCGCGGGAGAACTGCTCCCTGCAACGCGGCGCGGCCGACGCGCGGATTTACTGCGGCACCTATCTGGCGCCCTCGGGGCGGGTGATCGCCACCGCGGCGGCCGATCCCAGGACGTATCTGACCGCCAGCGCGTGGCGCACCGCCTTCGATAACCGGTTCGACCGGTGTGAGGCACCCGTCCCCACGGCGGAACCGGGCGGGGGCGCCGTGAGAATGACCTGCGTTCACCGCCGCCGCGGTTACCGTCAGGTGGTGCTGGCGGCGCGGATTGGCGACGTGCTGTATGTCGCGGATGGCATCGAGCCCGTGGCGGCGGTGCTGCCAAGGGCCATTGGGGTGATGGCGAACCGGCTCCCCGCGGTCGTGGTGAAAACCGATCAGGTCTCGCTGCGCAGCCAGCGGGCGGCGGCGATGCGGCAGACCAATCTGACGGGCGTGGCGGCAGTGGCGGCCATCGAGCAGTTTACTCTGGAGGGCTCCCGGCAAAACCGCGACGGCGATTACGTGGCCGCCGAGGCCGCCTACCGGCGGGCGGCGGAGATCCAGGAGCAGCAGGTGGGCAAGGATAACCCGGCGCTGGCGGTCCCGCTCGCCCGGCTGGCGCTTCAGGTCTCGAACCAGGGGCGGTTCACGGAAAGCGAGCAGTTGCTGATCCGCGCCAGCCGGCTGGCCGCGCTGCCGGGCCAGTCCGATCCCGCCGCCCGGCTGCTGACCCTGCACCTCATGGCGCTGGACCGGCTCAACCGCGGCCTTCCCGCGCAAGCCCTGGTGTTGCTGGAGCAGGCCGAGAGCGGCTTTCTTCCGCTGGTGCCGGCGGACGCGCTGACGGCGCGGCGGAGGGGCTCTGTCACGGGCACCAGCACGGCGGAACTGATGGCCGTGCAGGCGCTCGACCACGAGCTTGTCACCAACCAAACCGCCAGCGACGCGCTAAACGGACTGATCGAGACCCGCCGGTATCGCGCCTTCGCGTTGAAGGACCTTGGCCGGTTACAGGAGGCCGACGCGATCCTGGAGGCCAACCGCGATCTGTTCTCGGGCCGCGATCCCAGGCTGGTGGCACGCTATCACCGCACCGCCGGCATGACCGCGGCCTCAGCCGGAAACAGCGGCGCGGCGGTCTCGCGGCTGAGTTCGGCGGTGAATTCCTTCAGCCAGACGCAAAGTGCCGGCCGCCCGCTGCTGGAAACGCGGTTCCTGCTGGCGGCCCAGTTGGTGGGGCGGGGGGAGAACCGGGCGGCGGCCTCGGAGTGCCGGGACGCGCTGGCGACGGCGCGGACGCAAAAAGCGGGTGTGCTGCCCAACCAGGTGATGCCCTGCCTGCACGCGCTGCACGCGGAGTCCGAACGGTGGGGGATCGCCGGGAACGGCGCCCTGGCCGACATGTTCGCGCTGGCCCAGTTGGCGCAGGGCAGCATCACCAGCCGGCAGATCGCGGTGGCGACGGCGGCGCTGGCGCGGGGGACGCGCAATCCGAAGATCCGCGACGCGATCCAGCAGCAGCAGACGCTGCGGACCGACCTTGAGGAGTTGTACCGCAGGCGCGCCGACCTCACGGTGGGGAACGAGAACCCGCCCGCCGTCGCCGCGATCGACGACAAGATCCGCCGCGCGGAAGAAGAACGCCAGGACGCGGCGACGGCCCTGGACGCGGAGGCGCCCGGTTTCGCGGCCCTGGTGCAAACCTCGGTCAGCGCGCGGGAAACCCAGGCCCTGCTGCGTCCGGATGAGGTGCTGGCCGTGATCGTACTGGGCGATGACGAGGGCTTCACCATCCTGGCGCGGGATTCGCGTCTGTACGCGGGCCGGATCGGGGGCGGCGCCAGGCGGGTGGATGCGCTGGTGCGGGGGTTCCGTTCCAGCATGGAGGCGCGTCAGTCAGGACAGGCACCGCCGCCCTTCGATGTCGCCGCCGCCCAGGAGTTGTACACGGTTCTGTTTGGTCCGGTCGCCGGAGGGCTCACGGGTGCGAAAACGCTGGTGGTGGC
This sequence comes from Acetobacteraceae bacterium, assembly GCA_043750075.1. GTDB lineage: Bacteria > Pseudomonadota > Alphaproteobacteria > Acetobacterales > Acetobacteraceae > Rhodopila. The sequence continues at coordinate 4,268 of JAYVCG010000302.1, forward strand.
GCCGACCGGCAGTTTGCTGTCGGTGCCGTTTGGCGCGTTGCTGACCGGCCCGGCCTCTGCTTCCGCGCTGACCCAGGCGCCGTTCCTGGTTCTGCGGATGGCGGTCACACATGTGCCGTCCGCGTCGAGCTTCGTCAATCTGCGGCGGGCGGCGGCGGGCATCGCGCGCGCGCCGGACCGGCGGCCCTGGTTTGGTTTCGGGGTGATCCAGCCGCCGACACTGGCGCAGGCCGCGGCGACCTTCCGCTCCGACACCTGTGCCGGCAGCGCCCGCGCGCTGGCGGCGCTGCCCCGGCTGCCGGGGTCGGTCCTGGAACTGGAAGCGGCGCGTCAGTTGACTGGCGCCACCCCCGCCGAGCAATTGCTGGGCCCGCGCTTCGTCGCGGGTCAGGTGATGGAGCGGGGCAGGAACAGCCAGCTCACCGCCTATGATATCTTGCATTTCTCCACCCATGCGCTGCTGCCCGGCGAAATCCGCTGTCAGGCCGAGCCGGCGATCGTGACATCGACGCCGGCGGGCGCGCGGGATGCCTCGGGCGGATTGTTGAAGGCCTCGGATATCCAGAACCTGGATCTGAACGCCGATCTGGTCATTCTGTCGGCCTGCAACACGGGCGGTCCGAACGCGGCGGGGGCGGGCGAAAGCCTGTCCGGTCTCGCCCGTAGCTTCTTTTACGCCGGGGCCCGCGCGCTGCTGGTGACGCACTGGGAAGCGGACGACAAGGCGATGCCCTATCTGACGGCGGCGTTTCTCGACAACATGAAGACGAAAACGGCGGGGGACCACGCGGCCGCGCTGGCCATGGCGCAAAGAACGATGCTGGACGGGATGGTCGAGGGTCTGTGGGCGCATCCTTATTACTGGTCCGTCGCCGCGATCGTGGGCAGCGGGGGCGGGCAGGGGCATTGAAAGAACGCCTCCGGCCGGGGGGGGGCGTCACGGCGCGCTCCCATCATGAAGAAGCGCGGACATACCGCGCTCACGCGAAAATCCGCGCGGCGGGGACCGGGGCCGGGCTTCATTACCTGATGGAGGAGAGACCCATTTTTTTGGAAGGGGATGAACACGGATCAGAACGGATGGTGAGGCTGGGCGGTCAGGACGGGGGTACTGTCAAAAGCGATTTTCCGTCCTGACCACCGCCCCGGCCATCCAGCCTTGATCTGTGTTCATGTGTGCTCATCATCTTCAAAAAAATGGGTCTCTCACCCATGACGGCGGTGAGGACTTTCCTTGGCCCCGGTCCCCGCCGCGCGGATTTTCGCGCGGGCGCGGCATGATGAAACGAACCCGCTGTTTCAACCGGAGCGCCGGACTCCGCGCGGTCCGTGTGTTTTTCCATGCGGTCCGTTGGCATGACATCCGGTCAAACAGACGCCAGGGGCAGGCGCGATCAGTTGCCCAGACGAACGATCTTGACTCGTCTGTTACGTGGTTCGGAAACCTGAGGACCGGTCCGCACGGCCGGATGATCGAACCCATGGCCGGCGGTTTCGAGGCGAGCCGGCAGCACACCACGCTCTCTCAGGTGGTCAGCGACCACCTGAGCGCGCTGTGCTGACAACTCACGATTGTATTCAGCCGTGCCGACCGTATCGGTGTGTCCCTCGATCAGGAAGCGGAAATTCTTGAGTTGCGGATCATTCAACGCCTGTCCAAACCGGTCCAGGATTTCCTTCGCGCCGGGACGCAGAATGGCCTGACCGGACAAAAATTCGATCGCCATGCAGATCTGTCCGCTTCCTTCCTGGGTGTTCCCGCGGTCATCCGCGCAGGCCATGGAGGCAGCGGCGGTCTGAGGGGGCGCGGCCTCGCGCCGGGGAAGAGGCTGGCGGGCGGCGGCGGGGGCCATCACCCGGACCGGCTGCTGTTCACGCTGAGAATGCACCGGCCTCACGGGCGCGGCTTCCACCCGGTCTGGTTGCGAACGGTAGGTCGGCATGGCGCTGCCGGGGGATGGGACCCCTCTGCCCAGGCCAGTCACCGCTGCCCGCGCTGAAGAAGGAACAAGGCTTCCGAGAATCGCGGCGGAGGACTGCGCGAGAGTGGGCCCGGCCGTGACGCACAGGCCGAGCAGCAGGATCGATGGCGGAAGAACACGCATGGCACTGGACCTTGTCAATGACCGCGACGAAGACAAAAAATGATACATTAATGCCATACTACAGATCATCGACGCGCGGCGCAATGAAAACAACGATGCCGCCGTGTGTTCATGATGAAAATCCGTCTTTCCCCGTTGCCGCTTCTCAAATCGTGGAAAAGCATCACAAGATGATGGACCCGCGTGATCCATGGTTCTTTTCAGGCGAAAAGAGAAGGTATGGGTTGATGGTTCCAAGAAAAGAAAACGCGTGCCTCTTTCCAGAAGCGTCAACGCGGAAAATGCATCCGATCCGCACCCCACGGCCACTGGCGCGAAAGCACTGCCCGCGGCAAACTCGGGCGCATGAGTGGAAACTCCAACGGTGACGCGGCGTCCTGGCCTGAGAATGCCTTGCCGTGTCACACCATCGTCAATGGTTACCGTATCGAGCGGATACTGGGCACGGGCGGCTTTGGCATCGTTTATCTGGCACGCGATCAGCAGGGAAGCATCTTCGCCCTGAAAGAGTATTTCCCGCGTACCTTCGCGGCCCGCCTGGGCATGACCGTCCTGCCCGCTTTGGCCGTGGACGCGCCGATGTTCGACGAGTGGCGGGAACGCTTCAGGAATGAAGCACGGGTCTTGTTCCGTCTCAGTAGCGATGGGCCCGTCGATGGCATCGTGCGCGCGCGGGCTTTTTTCGAGGCCAACGGCACCTGTTATCTGGCGATGGATCACGTGCCCGGACCCGGTCTGGCGCGCATCCTGCGCCAGGAGCCCGGTGGGCTGGCGTCCGGGCGCGTGCAGTCACTGCTGTTTCAGTTGTTGACCATTGTGCGGATCGTGCATAAGGCAGGACAAATGCACCGAGACATCAAACCGGACAACATCATCCTGCGTGAGGACGGCAAGGTGGTGCTGATCGATTTCGGGTCCAGCCGCGAGGTTAAGAAGCAGCATGCGGACGAGGAAACCCGCATCTTCTCCCCCCGGCACGCCCCGCCGGAGCAGATGATGTCCGGACTGCATCAGGGCACCTTCTCCGATATCTACGCGATCGGCGCGGTGTGCTATCAGGCGATCGGCGGCTCGACGGTGGAGGCGCACGAGCGCCATAACGCGGTCAGGGCTGGAAAGCCGGACCCGCAGCTCTCCGCGGAACAGGTTGGCTCGGGCCGCTATCCGCCCTCATTGCTCAGGGTCATCGACGCGGCGCTCAGAATCGACGCGGCACGGCGGCCGGAAAACGTGGACGCGATGTTCGCGGCTCTCGATCTGGAAAAGGTGGCTGAGGAAACGACAATCCTGGCGCCACGGCCAGCACCGCCGCCCAGACCGGGCTACCGGGCGCTCATCGTGGCAAGCGGCGCGCTGGCGTTCACGGGAACCGCCGGTCTCGTGCTGTGGCTGCTCGCCGCTTCTTCTTCCACCGTGGTTGTTTCTTCAACATCCCCCTCCGCCGTGGCATCCGCGCCTGCTTCCGCCGCGGCCGCCAGCCCGGTGGCGCCCCTCGCCGTCGCCAGCCCGGTGGCGCCCCTCGCCATGGCGTCCGCGGCAGTGCCTGTTTCCATCGCATCCTCCATCCCGGCGGCCCCTCTCGTCGTGGCGCCCGCGCCAGCCCCTGCCGCCGCGCCCGCCAACCCGGTGTCACCCTCCGCCGTGACGCCTTCCGTCGCCGCGTCCCCCTTCACAGCGTCTGCCCCCACTTTCACCGCGGCCCTTGGCCCGGCGCCGCTTGCCACCTTGGCGTCCCCCGCCGTGACGCTTCCTTTGACGCCCGCCATTGATGGGGAGCAGCATTGGCGCTGGTGTATCGCCACGGGTGATCCGGATCGCTCGATCAAAAGCTGCACGGCCGTGATCGAAGCGGGCCGTGGCACGCTCGACCGGGAGACACGGAGCCGATTGACCCTGGCCTACACCAATCTCGGCATCGCGCATGTGGCCAATGCGAAATACGAACGCGCCATTGAGGATTTCGGCAAGGCGATCAATCTCACGCCGGAGTTCGTCGATGCCCTGACCAGCCGCTGCTGGTCGCTCGCGGTCATCAGACAGTTGCAAATGGCGCTGGTGGATTGTGACAAGGCCGTGGCCCTGGCGTCCAACGACGCCGACGCGCGCGACAGCCGGGGCTTCACGAAGCTCCGCCTTGGATTGATGAAGGACGCCATCGCCGATTACGATGCCGCTCTGCGTATCAGGCCGGACATGCCAGAGGCGCTCTATGGCCGGGGCCTTGCCTACATGGCCCAGAAAAAACAGGCTCAGGCAGAACGGGACATCGCCGCCGCGAAGCGGAGAGACCCTGATATCGCGGAAAAATTCCGCAAATATGGTCTGGTGATTCCATGAACGGCATGGGCTGAACGGCGGGGCGGTCTTCCGCGCGCCTTCATCGCGTCACGCGCCCGGAGCAGCCGGACCCTGACCGTCAGGCGCGTGGCCCGGCATTCCTTTTGTGCCGCGGTACGCGAAAGCTTCACCACGGAGTTCGCCAGCAGCCACGCGGGCCGCACCCCCCTGGCGTGCCCAGGCAGGCACCGTGAATCAGGTCTGTGGTCACGCTTGTACCAAAAAACGGCGCCAAATGGGGTCCAGCACGGCCGCAGACCTGATTCACGGCGCCTGCCTGGGCAGTTACAAAATATTAATGATAGAAAATATCAATAAACCATATACCGTCTCAAAATCGCTCTGGAGTGGGCGAGCATGAGCCGTCTGAACAGTGAACGCTTTCGGGAAGGCAGCACACATGGTCAGCATCAATACCCCCGCGTCAGGCCATTTAGGACCGCCGGCCAACAGCGGCTTTCAATGGCTCGCGTATCCGGACGCGGCGAAGCAGCACACCTTGCAGCAGGCGCTGGACATCCTGGACAGCCGCGTGAAGGTCCATCGCCCCTGCAACGCAGCCTTCGCGCGTCTGCCGGGCAGACGCACTTTCCGGGAGGTGCTGGAGGATGCCAGCGTCTGGATCAGTTTCGACCCGCAACACGGCGGCGACACGTTTGCCGCCACTCTGGTCAGCGAGGTCACCATCACCGCTTTCTCGATCGCCATGGGACGCTGGACCACGGCCGCGGCGCTGGTGCATGAACTGGCTCATGTGAATGGCGCGCCCGGCGGCAACGATCACCGCGCCGAGCATACCCTGGTCCATTGCATGCTGAGCGGCCTGCACGATCCGAACATCGTCGGTCAGTTGCAGCGGCAGGTGCGTCCCTCCAACGTCTCGCCCACGGTCTGGGCGTGATCCGCGCGGCGGCGTGGCGGCCGGTTCCGGTTCTCGCGGTACTGGCCTTCGCCGCGCTGCCAATGAACGCCTTCGCCTGCCGCTGTGCCACGGAGAACATCGCCGTCGGCTATCCCCGTGTTCACGCCGTCATCACCGGCATGGTGGAACATGTGACCCCGATCGGACCCGCCGGTGCCGGGTCCATGGCGGCGGTGAAGGTTGGCGCTGCCTGGAAACACGCGATGCCCGCGTCGATCCAAGTGGCCACGGAAACCAGTTGCGCCTTCGGCTGGAGCGCCGGACAAACCTATGTGCTGGCGATTTTCCGCGAGGAGGGAGGACGTTTCTCCACCGCGAGATGCCTGGGAAATCAGCCGCTTCCGGCAGAAAAGGCACTGGCCTGGCTGCGCCGTCACGGACGGCCGGAGCGGGTGGATGGACAATGATCCGGCCTCTGTCCAGCCATTCGCCCTGCCGCGTGGAAAAGGCTCGTTCCGGGACACGCCTCTGGCAGGCTCAAAACCAGGGAAGCGGCGCGGGATGCTCTGGTCATGGCAGACCGAAGCAGTTGAAGAAGGCGATTCCGGCCAGAGAAAATTCATAAAAGTTATTTCTATCAATATATAAGAGAGTATTTTTAAAGCTGTATGGCAGAACCCTAACCCAATAACGCCCGGATCGCTTCCAGCTCCGACAACGTCTCGATCAGCACCGCGCGCAGCCGTTCCGCCTCCGGGTCCAGACGCCGCCGCGTGGCCGTGCGAGACAGCGTGGAGGCCAAGGCAGGCGCTGCCGCCGCGGCCGGAACGGCATTGGACGGAGGGGCGTCCGGATCACCGGCCTCCATGTCATCGTGCTCAGCCTCGGCGGCGGCGCGTTCCTCGGCGGGGGCGGGGGGAATGTCCTCGGACAGGCGGCCGCCGCCCTCGCGCAGCAGACGCTGCACACCCTTGATCGTGTAACCCTGCGTGTACAGCAGATTGGCGATGCGGCGCAGCAGGGCGATGTCGTCGGGCCGGTAGTACCGCCGCCCGCCGCCGCGTTTCATCGGCTTCACCTGAGGGAATTTCGTTTCCCAGAAGCGCAGCACATGTTGCGGGATGTGGAGGTCGTCGGCGACCTCGCTGATGGTGCGGAACGCGTTGGGGGCTTTGCGCGCCTTGATCCGGCCACCGGCTGCGGCCTGGCCGTCTTCCCTGTTGTCCTGGCCTTCCGGTGCCTCGTCCCGCGTTTTCAGCGGGCCGGGGGGCTCATTCATCGTCATCCGCGGCGCCGCCATTGATCCTCGATCGCAGCACATGACTGGGCCGGAACACCAGCACCCGGCGCGGCAGGATCGGCACTTCCTCCCCGGTCTTGGGGTTGCGTCCGATGCGGCGGCCTTTCTGACGCACGGAAAACGTGCCGAATCCGCTGATTTTCACGGATTCTCCGACTTGCAGCGTCGTGCTCATGCGAGTGAGCACGCTTTCCAGCAGGTCGGCGCATTCGTTCCGCGACAGCCCGACTTCCGTGTGAATGATCTCGGCCAGGTGCGCGCGGGTTACGGTCAGCATACGGAGACATTACGGTGCCGATGGGCCGCCGTCAACCAAAACGCAAAAAAACAGTCTGGATCAGATGCTTGGCACGTCTTTCATCAGGACGGCACGATGTTCGCCCCCCAAAGCGTGGCCCCATCAACGATAATGCTGAAAACGGGTCCGCGCCGGATGCGGGAAAAGCCTACATCCGCACCAGCGCCGACCCCCAGGCGAGGCCGCCGCCCAAAGCTTCCAGCAGCACGAGGTCGCCTTTCTTGATGCGGCCGTCGCGGCAGGCCTCGGCCAGGGCCAGCGGCACGGAGGCGGCGGAGGTGTTGGCGTGGCGGTCCACCGTCACCACCACCCGGCCAGGCGCCAGACCGAGCTTGCGGCCCATGCCGTCGATGATCCTCTGGTTCGCCTGATGCGGCACCAGCCAGTCAATGTCGCTCCGCGCCAGGCCGTTGGCGGTGAGGGCTTCGTCCACCGCCTCGGCGAGGCGGGTGACGGCGTGGCGGAACACCTCCCGCCCGTTCATCACCAGATGGCCGGGTTTGTCCGGCTGGCCCACGGCGCCATCGACATATAATATGTCTCCGAGACTGCCTTGCGCGTGCAGATGCGTGCTGAGAATGCCCAGGCCGGCGCTGTTGGTTTCGGCGGCGCGCAGGAACACGGCGCCGGCGCCATCGCCGAACAGCACGCAGGTGCCGCGATCCTCCCAGTTCAGGATGCGCGAATAGACCTCGCTGCCGATCACCAGCACGCCCTTGACCTGGCCGGCGCGGATCATCCCGTCGGCGACGGACAGGGCATAGATGAACCCGGCGCAGGCGGCGGCGAGATCGAAGCCGAAGCCGCGGGTCACGCCAAGCGCGTGCATCACCCGGATCGCGGTGGCGGGAAAGGCCTGATCGGGCGTGCTGGTGGCGAGGATGACGGCATCGACATCGGCGGGCGTGGCGTTGGCATGCGCCAAAGCCTCCCGCGCGGCGGCGGCGCCCATGAAGGCGGCGGTTTCGTGCGGACCGGCGAAATGCCGCTGGCGGATGCCGGTGCGTTCGCGGATCCAGGTGTCGGAGGTATCGACGGTGCGCGCCAGTTCGTCATTGGTGACGACGCGTTCGGGCAAATAACCGCCGGCGCCGGCGAGAAGGGAGCGGAGGGGCATTGTCTGTCCGGTTGGGGCTGTCCTGGCGGGGGAACCAGGAGGAAAAGAACACAATCAGGCGGTCGCGAGGCGGCGATCCCCCTCGTTTTTGTTCCCTCCGCCGCGCTTGTCCAGTCCGATCCGCCCGAGATCCTCGCGGATATGGTCATTGAAGTGGTGAACCACCATGTCCATGGCCACATCGACGGCATGGGCGAAGCCCTTGGCGTCGGTGCCGCCATGCGATTTCACCACGACGCCGTTCAGTCCGACCATGACCGCGCCATTGTACCGCCTGGGGTCGAGCCATTCCCGCAGCCGGTCCAGACCGGGGCGGGCGATCAGATAGGCGATCTTGCCGCTGAGGCTGCGGGTGAACACCTGGCGCAGCAGATCGCTGATCAGCTTCAGCGCGCCTTCGCCGGTCTTCAGGGCGACATTGCCGGTGAAGCCATCCGTCACCACGACATCGGTGGTCCCGGCGGTGATGTCATGCCCCTCCACGAAGCCATGGAAACGCGGGCCGATATGGCTGGCGCGGAGGATTTCCGCCGCCCGGCGCACGGTGTCGTCACCCTTCATGTCCTCGGCCCCGACATTGAGCAGCCCGATCGAGGGGGCGGTCAGGCCAAGCACGGTGCGGGCGAAGGCATCGCCCATGATGGCGAATTCGACGAGATTACGCACGTCGCAGCGGACATTGGCGCCAAGGTCGAGCATCACGACATCGCCGCGCGCTGAAGGCGCGATGCCCGCCATCGCCGGACGGTCGATGCCAGGCAGCGATTTCAGCACGATCTTCGCCAGCGCCAGCAGCGCGCCGGTATTGCCCGCGGACACCAGGCCCGCGGCCTCCCCATGCGCCACGGCGTCGATCGCGAG
>JAYVCG010000303.1:0-10020 GCA_043750075.1 Acetobacteraceae bacterium
GGTGATCTGGTATTTGGTGGCGACGTTTTCCGCCGTGTTGCCCATGTGATAACCGTGGAACGCGTCCCACAGCCCATCCTTGAGCATGGTGTCGATGAATTCCAGCCCGCCCATCTTCTGGCCGTTGCGCAGATGCGCGGCGTGGGTGGAAAGGCTCATGCTCTCCATGCCGCCCGCCGCGACGATCTGGCTTTCGCCGGTGCGGATTTGTTGCGCGCCCAAAGCGACGGCGCGCAGGCCGGAGCCGCAGACCTGGTTGATGCCGAAGGCGGTCTTGGAATCCGGCAGGCCCGCGGCCCGCGCCGCCTGACGGGTCGGATTTTGCCCTCCGGCGGCGGCGAGCACCTGACCGAAGATCACCTCATCCACATCGCCGGCCTCGACCCCCGCGCGGGCGAACGCCGCGCGCAGCGCCAGCGCGCCCAGTGCGGGGGCGGAGACGGTGCTGAGGGCGCCGTTGAAACTGCCCACCGGCGTCCGGGCGGCGGAGACGATGACGATGTCATTCATGCGATGCACTCCCGCGAAGGCGGACCACCCGTCCGCGCCTTCCATCGTAGCCTCCCGCCGCCGGGTCAGGAAGACACCTGGTCCACGGGCGGGGTTTTTGGACGGGCGCGGGAGGGAAGGCCGCGGAGGAGGTTCATCGCGGAGAACGCGAAGGGCGCCTCGCCGCGCCATGCCAGGAACGAAAACCGTTGCTTTTGTCCGTGTGGTGAAAAGTTTGTTTTCAGCACTGGTTTGGAGGGCGAAGTAACGGAGCCCCGTTCCCCGCGCGAAGCGCCCTGACCCGCGCCGCGCGTCCGCATCGGGAAAGTTCAAGACACCGGACAGAGCCTCCACGCTCCGTGTAATCTGTGTCCTCATCTTTGAAATCTGTGTTGGAAAAAGCGATCTTTCCCCCGCACGGACCAAGGCGAACAGTTCTCCGGCCCGGCGCCGCCCGCGCGGAACCCCGCGCTTCCCCCGGTGGATGCCGCGGGCACTCCACTCATCCGTGTTCATCTGTGGTTTTCATTCTTCAAAACCGGCATGACGGGAAATTTTTTGTTTTTAAGTAAGAATGAAACCACAGATGAACACAGATGATAGCAACGCCCCTTATCACTGACCCATGCCTCTTCGCCGTCATTCCCCGGCTCGACCGGGGGATCTCTCGCGGCACGGTGCTGGTACAGATCCCCCGGTCGAGCCCTGACCATACGCACACATCTTTTCGACGGGGACCGATAGTCAGGAAACCGCCAGCCCGGATAGCACGCGCGATCAGGACGGGCGCGGTCAGGGGGGCGCGGTCAGGGGGGCGCGGGAGCATTCTTCCTCCGCGCCATCTCTCGCATGGTCCGGTCCATGGTGTGTCACTGGCGCGGCTTGTGTGCGCGATCACCACCGCCAGGCTTCATTTCAGAGGACCAGAGAACCAGAGAGGAGAACACCAGCATGGGCTTGTGTCTTTCCCTGGCAGAGCATGGCCGCTTCGCGGCGGGAGCGGCACGGTTCACCCTGAAACTTCTCTGGTTCTCTGGTTCTCTGGCCCTCTGAAATGAATCCTTTCCGGCGTTTCCCCACACGCCGGCCCTGGTCCTGGCCCGCGCCAGGGACGCATCCTTGAACTGATCCGTTCCGCGCGCCGTCAGTGAACGGCACGGCGTGGCGCGCGCGACCGCTTCGCCACGCTCCCGCCGGCCTCCCCGATCCTGGCCTCCCCGATCCTGGCCTCCCCAATCCTGGCCTCCCCAATCCTGGCCTCCCCATTGGCTGCCCCGATCCCACAAGCCCAGTCGCGCAGGGGTTGCCAGAGTACCGTGGAGGCGGTGCGGCCGGCGGTCATGCCGACATGCCCGGCCTCGGGCTCCAGCAATGTCGCCTGGGGCAGCAGGCGGGCCAGGGGTGATGCGGAGTCCGGCGGCACGATGCGGTCCCGCCGCGGCACGGCGACGAAGGCGGGCATGGTGATCGCGGCGGGGTCGATGGGCAGGCCCGCGATCCGCCACGTCCCGCGCATTGGCGCGTTGGCGCCGTACCAGTCGCGCAGGCATTCGCGCGCCACGGTTCCGGACAACGGCACGCCGTCGTTCAGCCAGTCCTCCAGTGCCACGAACAGGCGGGCGGCGGCGCTGTCCGGATCGAGGCGGGCGAAGCGGCGGAATTTCTCCGCCACCGCGCCGGGAGCGTCGAGGGCGAACAGCGTTTGCAGCATGTCCACCGGCACGGTCGCGGCGGTCCGCAGCAGCGGCGCCAGCAGCGCGCGCGCGGTTTCCAGCTTCGCCAGCCGCCCGGCCCCGCCGGCGTGAAAATCCCACGGCGCGGCCAGCAGCGCGAGGCCGCTTATCAGGTCCGGGCGCAGCGCCGCCGCCGCGACCGCGAATGTGCCACCCATGCAATATCCGGCCAGGATGGGTTTTCCGCCGCCGTTCAGGGTTCTGGCCGCCTCCAGCGCGCGCGTCAGGCGGCCGGCGATGTGGTCGGTCAGGGTGAACGCGGGTTCCGGCTCGCCCCAGTCCAGCAGCAGCGGACGCACGCCCCTGGCGGCCAGCCAGCGCAGCATGGAATGCTCCGGCATCAGATCGAGCACGGTCCAGCGGTTGATCAGACTGGGAACGAACAGCATCGCGGGCCCCTCGCCCCCGTGATCGAGCAGCCGCGCCGTCCCCTCCCGCCACACCGCCGGGGGATCGGGCAGCACACGCCGCCAGGGATGCGTCCGCCAGGCCTGAACGCCGCGCAGGAACGCCGCCTCAGCCTCCAGCGCGGCGGCGTCCGGGCTCCAGGGCGGCGAGCCGGGCTTCCAGTTCATCGACGCGCCGGGTGAGGCGTTCAAGCGCGCCATCGCGAGGCTCAGATGCAGCAGCAACGGCCTCGGCCCCCGGCGCGGCGCGAGGCTCATGGGCAGCGGCCGTCAGCGCGTTGGACCAAAGCGCCAGCGCCGCCTTCCCCCACTCCGTCCCCTCCGGGTCCGTGCTCTGGGCGCGCGTCTCCTCCCACCACAGAGCAGTCCAGTCGCCCAGGAACCGGGCCAGGTCCGGCTGGCCTCGATCCGGTATGTCCCCTTCTGGCATGTCCCCTTCTGGCATGTCCCCTTCTGGCGGGTTCCGGTGTGGCGGATTTTGTTCTGGCCGTCCCCGGTCCAGCGGTTCCCGATCCGGCGCGTCCCGGTGTGATGGTCGCGGGCTGGCGTTGCTGGTCATGCCTCATCCGGCCTCCTTCGCGGCGCACCATAGGGGCTGCGCGGAAGCGATGAAACGGTGAAACCACATCCTGCGATCCAAAGGGCTTTCGCCTCACCCCTTTGTGCCGCATGATGGGGACCAGCTAAGCCGCGAGGGATGCATGGCCGACCCCGCCCATAAGGAAACGGACACCAGCACCGCGCGCATGCCGCCGGTGGTCGTGAAGAAATACGCCAACCGCCGGTTGTACAACACGGAAAGCTCCAGCTACATCACGCTGGACAATCTGGCCGAGATGGTGCGCGCGGGCCGCGATTTCGTGGTCTACGACGCCAAGAGCGGCGACGACATCACCCGCGGCGTGCTGACCCAGATCATCGTCGAGGAAGAAGGCAAGGGCCATAACCTGCTGCCGACGAATTTCCTGCGCCAGTTGATCGGCTTTTACGGCGGCTCGATGCAGGGGGTGGTGCCGGGCTATCTCGATCAGGCGATGAAGGCGTTCACCGACCAGCAGGAGCAGATGCAGGCGTCGATGCGCAAGACCGTCGGCTCGATGTCGAGTCTGTTCCCGTTTGGCAACGTCGAGGAAATCAGCCGCCAGAACATGGCGATGATGGAGCGGGCGTTTTCCATGTTCTCGCCGTTCAAGGCGGGCTCGGGGAGTGCTCAGGCGCCGGCCGATGAACCGTCGCGGGAAAATGCCGTGCTGCGGGCGGAAATCGACCGGCTGCGGCGGGAACTCGCGGCGAAGGAAGGCCAGAAGGGGTAAAGGCCAGAAGGGGTAAAGCCCAGGGGGGCTGATAACGCCACGGCGGCGATGTTGTCATAGGCGGCGTCCCGTTCCGCCCGGCTGAGCGTGGCCCAGGTCATGACGATGCCGTGGTCATGCCGTTGCTTTCAGATACCAGTCCATGATCTGCCGTCCTTGCCAGAACAGCGTGCCCGGCCGCGCCGCCATGTGGGCCAGCGTCTTCTCGAACCAGCCGATCCGGTGCGGCACGCCGCTGATGTAGGGATGCACCGCGAGGCCCATCACCTTGGCCCCCTGGCTTTCGGCTTCCTCGTACAGCCGGTCGAATTGCGCCACGGTGCGGTCGAACAGTTCCTCGGCGCGATGATGCTGGATCATCATGATCGGGATGTCGTTCAGTTCGACGCTGTACGGCATGGTCAGCAACGGCCCGTGCGTGGTGCGGATCGTCGCGGGCAGGTCGTCGAGCACCCAGTCGGCGCAGTAACGGATGCCCGCCTCCGCCAGCAGGTCGGGTGTGTCCAGGGTCTCGGTCAGGCCGGGGGCGAGCCAGCCCACCGGTTCGTGCCCGCCCGCTTCCCGTAACGTGGCGATGGCATCGCGGATCATGGCGCGCTGATCCGCCACCAGGTGCGTCGCCATTTGGTGGAACCCGTGGACCATGAACTCCCACCCCGCCTCCCGCGCCGCCTGGGTCACGCGCGGATAGGCGGCGGGCACCGCGCCGTTAATCGCCAGGGTGGGGGCGATCCCGTGCGCGTCGAGTGCCGCTTTCAGGCGCCAGAACCCCACCCTCATGCCGTATTCGTGCCAGGCCCAGTTGGGCAGGTCCGGGGTGACGGAGGCGCCTTGTGGCGCGGTCAGCACCTGGCGCGGCATGGCGCGTTGGATGTCCCATCGTTCGATGTTCACGACGAGAAACACCGCGAGGCGCTTGCCCTCCGGCAGGGTCAGGCGAGGCCGGTCGATGCTGGCCTGGTAATCGAGGCGATGTGCTGGTTCCATCACGTCAGCATGCCTGTCCGTGCGGTGTCTCTCAAGGGCCTGGGGTCGTATGCACTCAACGGCCCTTCTCATCCCTCTGGAAGACCTGTTTTCACCCGTCATGCACGAATGTCTTGACCTGAGGGCAGGTCCGCGGCCCCCTGTGCGCATGGAAGCTTTCTTCGTTCTTTTCGTTCTCGCCGTGATCGCCGGCTATGGCCTCGGCATCATCGGGTTCTTTCGCTCGTTATCCGCCCATACCGAGTTGCGGGAGCTGCGCCGCGCGCTGATCCAGCTCCAGACCCGGTTTCAGCAACTCAGCGGACCTCCCCCGTCGATGGAGGAGGTCGTGCCCCTTCCGGCGCTCCCTCTCCCGGTCACGGACGCCGCCGGTCCGGTCCCGTTGACCGCGCGCCAGGAGGACGCCGCGCTGGCCGCCGAACAGGCCGTGCGAGCCGCCATCCTCGCCGCCGTCCCGCCCGCCGTCTCCACCATGGGTCTCCAGGCTCCTGACACGCCCGTCCCCGTTTCAGTCACTGCCCTCCCACCAGACGCCGCCCCCCCAGAACCACCTCCCTGGGCCGAACCGCCCGCCGGTCCCGCGCCCGTCCGCGATCTGGAAGCCCTGCTCACCATGCGCTGGGGCGTCTGGCTGGGATCGGTGGCGCTGCTGCTCGCGGGCATCTTTTTGATACGCTACGCCGTCGAGGAAGACCTCCTGGGCCCGGCCACCCGCTGCACGGCGGCGGCGCTGTTGGGCCTGGCCCTTCTGGGCGCGGCCGAGTGGCTGTTCCGCCGCGCCGTGCCCGTCCTGGCGGGTCCGTTCCGCATCGACCAGGCGCCCGCCGGTCTCGCCGCCGGAGGCACCGCGATCCTGTTCGCCGCCGCCTATGGTTTCGGACCGTTCTACGATCTGGTGCCGACCCTGGTGGGGTTCATGGCGATGGCGGCGGCGTCGTTCATCGCGCTGGCCGCCTCGCTGCGGTACGGCCCATTGACCGCGGCGACCGGGATCATCGGCGCTTTCGCGACCCCCGCCCTGGTGGTCACGCAAAACCCGTCGCTGCCTGGGTTGTTCGCCTACCTGCTGCTCGTTACCGCCGCCGCGCTGGCCGTGGTGCGCTACACCGCCTGGACCTGGCTCGGCTGGGCCACGGCCATCGCGGGCGGCGCCTGGGTCTGGGGCGCCGCCATGCATGGCGCGAACCCGGATCTGTGGGCCGCCGCCGCGTTCGTGCCCGCCGCCGCCGCGCTGCATCTGTTCATGCTCCCGCCAGAGGCGCTCGACCACAAGATCGGCCGCCGCCTCGCCTGGATCCCCTTCGCCTGGCTCGGTTTCTGCGGCCTGGTGCTGGAGGGCAGCGCGCCCGGCATCGCCCCGCGCGTCGCGTTGTTCCTGCTCTGCCCCCTCGCCATCTGGAAAGGCGTCGTGGAGCCCAGGATGGACCGGCTGCCGTGGGTGGCGGCGCTGCTGGGGTGGATGACGCTGCTGATCTGGGATCTGCCCCACTGGAATCCCACTGACGAGCCCGTCCTCATTGAGGGCGTCATCCAGGCCATCCTCCCCGGTCCCTGGGCTCCGGCGGAAATCCGTCCGCTGATCACCGCCATGCTGCTGTTCGCCGCCTTCCATGCCGGTGTTGGATTGTGGCTGGAGCGCCGCGCGCCGCGCCCCCTGCACTGGGCCACGCTGGTGGCGGCGGTGCCGGTGCTGACGCTGATCGCCGCGCACGGCCGTATCGGCGACTTCCAGCGCGGTTTCTTCTGGGCCGGGCTCGCTTTGGCGCTGGCCGCGGCGCTGACCGCCATCGCCGCCCGCGCCGCGTCCGAGAATGCCCGTCAGCGCGCCGGAGTCCATGCCGCGGGCGCCGCCGCCGCGCTGGCCCTGGGATGCGCCATGCTGTTGCACGACCAATGGCTGACGCTGTCGATCGCGCTGTTCCTGCCCGCCCTGGCCTGGATCGAGGCCAGGGCGGACCTGCCCCCGCTCCGCCGCGTCGCGCTGGCCGTCGCCATCCTGGTGCTGATCCGTCTGCTGGCGAACTGGTATGTGCTGGAATACGATTTCGGCGGCATGAAGCTCGCCAACGGGCTGATCGCCGCCTATGCCGTGCCCGCCGCCGCCTTCGCCCTGGCCGCGTTTATGTTCCGCCGCCGCGCCGACGACCTGCTGGTGGCGGTGCTGGAGGGCGGCGCCGCGACCTTCGCGGGCATCTTCGTCTCGCTGGAGATCCGGCACTGGTTCAGTGACGGACAAGGCCTGTCCGGCCCGTGGAGTTTCCAGGAACTCGTGCTGCACCTGCTGACGATGGGGGTGCAGGCGATGGTGTATCTGCACATCGCCCGGCGCACGGGGCGGAAAATCCTGGAATGGGCATGGCGGATACTGGGGAGCATGACGGCCCTGGGCGCCTGTCTGGTGCTGGTGTTCAACCCCGGCGTGACCGGTGAGCGGGCGGATGTCCTCACGCTGCTGGTGGCCTATGTCGCCCCGGCCCTGCTGGCCGTCATCGCCCGCCACCGCCTCGCCAGCGCCGGTCTCCGCCAGTTTCTGGGCGCCTACGCCCTGGCCGCCGGCTTCGTGTGGATCACGTTGCAGGTGCATCAGGTGTTCCACCCCACCCGCATGAGCCTGTTCCGGGGCCGCATCTCCGACGCCGAGTTCTGGGCCTGGTCCGGCATGTGGCTGCTGTACGGGATCGCGTTGATGGCGCGGGGCATCCATCTGGGCGACCGCATGGTGCGGCTGACCGCTTTGGGCGTCATCGGCCTCGTCTGCCTCAAGGTGTTCCTGTTCGACATGGCGGGACTGACCGGGTTGTGGCGGGTGCTGTCGTTCCTCGGCCTGGGCCTGGCGCTGATCGGTCTGGGCGCGGTCTACCGGCGGTTCGTGCTGCCCGGACGGCAGGCGGCGGAGGCGGCTGGAGCGGCGGCGGCGGAACCGCCGGTGGTGTGAGGACGCACGGGGCGGGGAAACCAACGCAGCCGGGCATCGCTCCACAGGCATCAGGACCAGCCCGTTCGGGAGATGGATGTTTTCTTTTCACTGTCATCGCCGCGGGGCGGGGATGACGGTTTGGGAAAATATTGAGGTGGCCCCCGGAAACTGGACAGGTTGCCAAGAGAGAGTCTTCCCTTGGAGCGGCCAGCCGGCCGGAGGTGAGACATGACCAATACGCGGAAGCAACACGGACCCGAGTGCAAGGCGAAGGTGGCGCTGGCGGAAGAAGGCACGGTGGCCGGACTGTCAAGCCGGTTTGGTGTTCATTCCAGGGCAATCGGGTGAAAAACCGCTGAATCTCTGAAGCTGTTCCCCTCGGCTGAAGCGATGAGGGATACGATGACGGAGAGGGTGACGGGCCTCGGCGCCGCGGCCGTACGGCGGCCAGTACAACAGCGATTGAGCGGGAAAAACCGGGCCGTCCCCGGCCCGGTCTCGTTTGCCTCGCCGGCCCTAGACCGTATCTGCCAGGGGCTGCTCCGGCGCATGCTCCAGTGCGATGTTGTGATTAATGCTTAACACGAGGCATCCGCCCGCCGCCACCATCGCGGCGAGCATCAGTAACCCATACGAGAAGCTGCCGGTCGCATCCTTGATCAGACCGATTAGCCACGGTGCCACGAATGCTCCAAGCGCCGCGACGGAATTTATGAACGCGATGCCCACGGCGGCGGACGGTCCGGTCAGAAAGTTCGGCGCCAGAGTCCAAAACACCGGTGAACATGAGTACAACCCGATCGCCGAGACCGTTAACCACGTCATCTTCGTGATCGGCTCGTCGACGAGCGCCGCGGCCGCGATGCCGATGGCGGCCACTGCCATCGCGGCGACCAGGTGGTATTTCCGCTCCATGGCCCGGTCCGACCTGCGCCCCCACCAGATCATCGCCACGGCACCAGCCGCCGGCGGGATGATCGAGACCAGTCCGGTCTGCATGTTGGTCAGGCCGAACTCCTTGACGATCTGAGGCAGGAAGGCGCCGACTCCGATCGTTATGGAGGCGAGGGTATAGGCGACGAGGCTCAGCACCAGCACCCGCGGGTTGAACAGGGTTTGCCACATACTCAGCGACAGTTCCGCCTCCTTGCGGTGATGCTCCGCCATGATGCGGCCCTCGAGCCAATTTCGCTCGTCCTCCGCCAGCCAACCCGTCGCTTCTCTTGGCCGTTCGGTCAGATAGAAGTACGTCATCACGCCGAGCAGGATGGACGGTATCCCCTCAAGCAGGAACAGCCACTGCCAGCCTTTGAGACCCAGAATACCATCGAGATACAGGAGGGATGTGGAAAGCGGCGATCCGATCGCCGCGGAAAGCGGGATACAGGCCATGAACAGACCGGTCACGCGGGCACGGTAGACGCCTGGAAACCATAGCGTCAGGAAATAGATGATGCCGGGGAAGAACCCCGCCTCGGCGGCGCCGAGAAACACCCGTATGGTATAGAAACTATATTCGCCGGTGACGAACATCATGGAGCTGGCGATGATGCCCCAACTGACCATGATCCGCGCGAGCCATTTTCGTGCTCCGAACCTGACCAGCAGCACGTTGGATGGTGTTTCGCACAGCATGTAGGCGAAGAACAGGATGCCAGAGCCGAAACCGAACACCGAGGCGGAGAAGCCAAGGTCCTTGTTCATGTCCAACGCGGCGAAGCTCACGTTGGTGCGATCGAGAAAGTTGAAGAAATAACATAGCATCAGGAACGGCACGAGGTGCCGGTATACCTTCTTCATGGTGCGTTGTTCGAGCGTTTCCATATGACCCTGCTTTCAGGTTATCTGCGTTATCGCCGTGAGCATTGTTTCCTTCGAAAGCTTGTAACGGGAGAACCGGCAGCCCGCCCGGACGGCGGTTGAGACGGTTTTGTCCGCCCGCATCCCACCACCTTTGGAACCGCGCCGCAACCGGTTCGCAGGCACATCGTCAGGAAAAGGAAGCAATTCACTGACGTCTGGTGAATAAGTCTGTGATTTCAATGATTTATATCATGTTGCATATTAATATCCGCGGGTTAAATTTTAAACCTTAGATCTCATCATGGTTTTTTGGAATATTTTTCCCGAAAGGGTGCCTTCCAATGTGTAGACCGAGATCGCGGAATCGGATG
>JAYVCG010000304.1:0-3913 GCA_043750075.1 Acetobacteraceae bacterium
TAGTCCAAGTTAGACTTTCCGGAATCTCTCCAAGAGCAGCCTTGGGTCGACCGCAAGATCTGCCAGGAATACAGCCCCGGAACCGCATCCTCGCTCAACCCACAACGAACCGACCAAACCCCTCGACAGCGCCCTTGCCGACATGCGTCCTCTGCCCGATCGCCAGCAACGGCCCGAGTCCAAGCGGCGGATCGAAGATGCCCAATATACCCACAAGCGTGGGAACCTTGAACCGTTGCCCCGCCCGTCCGGAACGGCGCGGTGCGGAAAGGGTCCTCAACCGCGTGACGTCGCTGGACAACCGATCGATCTCGGACCGAAGCCGTCCTCCCTCATCAACCAGCGCCACCCCATGCCATGGCGCCAGTGCGGCGATCCTCCATGTGAGCCGCGTCAAGATCATGGTGGGTCGTTCGAGTAGATCGCCATCCTCGTCCACCATCGGGGTCGCGAATTCCAAATCTATCTCCGGGCGGAGCGGCAGCGGATCAAGCCCCTCGAACCCGACGGTCGTGACCCGCTCGACGCGCGCGGGCGGCAGGAACACCCGAGATCGCTGATTCTGCCAATCGATCCTGTGCGCCAATACCGCCGTCAGTGCCTGAGCGACCGCCGGTGCCCAGTCCACGGCGAAGCCAAACAATGTGACGGACACGATTAGGTCCTGATTTTTTCGCGTCGCCGCCAGGACGAACGGCTTGGGGATGCCGCGCGCGCCAACGCGTCCCTGCTCCCGGAACAGGACATCCAGCGCGCATGGCGGCTGCCACGGGCACGCGGTCCCGGCAACCGCTTCGGGTGACGCGGAACGTAGCAATTCCTGTCCCAATGCACCCCGGATCCGGCGCAGCACGACGACATCGTTGGCAAGGGTGGCATGGCCCGGAATCAAGGCGGACACGTGTGCCTCTGACCAAATCGAAGCAAGTTCGTCCAGGCCGACAGCTCGTTCCGGGTGCAGCAGGCGCTCGGACAGGTCGGACATCACACGATCCAGAAGCCATTATCGCTGGACATCGGCATTCCGCCGTGGGCGCGGCAGCGGTCCAACCCTGCGGCCCCGATGGCATACATCCGCAACAGGTCCCCCTGGTCGAGCACATCGACGATATGTTGGAACAGCCGATCCGCCGCCGCGCGCGACAGCCGGGTTTCAAACACGCTGTCCTGCACCCGCACCGCCGCGGCCTCCAGCAGGTCGGCGACCCGGTTCCGCGTGTTCGCGCGCGCGATGTCGTAACAGAAAACCATCAGCATCTCCCGGTCGGCCATGGGGCGCCTCAGTAGTCCAGCACGTAGGGCTGGTAGTTTCCCCGATCCTCGACGTGCGCCGCCAGGGACAGGGCTTGATCTACCATGATCCCGCGCCAGGTGCGCCGCTTCCCATCGCGCCGGCTGGCGACCTCGCGGGCCGCGGCGCGCTCATAGACACGGATCATCGAGGCGTAACCCGTCGGCGCCAGGCGGACGCCACCGTCGCCTCGCGGCTCGAAGTGGGCCGCGGTCATCGCCCGTGTGTTCAACGCCTGCGCCACGACGCTTTCCGAGAGCGGCGCACGGAACTCCTCCATCAGGTCGTAGACCGCGCCGTCAGTATAATCGCCCGTGCCGTGCAACATGCCGAACCCCGGATGCAGACCGGCGCGCTCCAACGCGACGGTGACATCCCGCGTCAGCAGATGCGCGGTAACGTTCAGCAGGATGTTCACTGGATCGCCCGCGCCTTCCCGCTGCCGCGTCCGGAAGCTGAAGCCGTCATCGAGCAGCCGACCGAACGTCGGCCAGAACACTGCGGCCGCGTGGCCTTCGTGACCCAGGAGTTCGGACAGAGTGGCGGGTGTCCCGATCGCACGGATCATGCGGTTCAATTCGGCGAGCGGTCCGATCACCTCTGGCACCTGCCGTTCCCGGTTCAGTCGGCGCAGCAGCGCGCGATGGTTGCGGATACGTGCCTCCACGAAGCAGCGCGCCAGCACCAGACGGCGTTGTTCGTCCACGACATGGCGCGCCTGCGCCAGATGCCGCGCCGCGCCGTGCCCGAAATGGGGTGCCAGCCAGCCCAGGGTCTCGCCGTGGCCGTTGACGAACGCGATCGGCGTGTCGGTCGCCAAACCCTGGCGGAGTGCCTCCATCGTGGCTGTCGCGGCTGGACCCAGTTCGATCCGGTCGACGGCGGCGTGCGGCAGCGCCAGGATTTCTCGCCACATGACGTGGCCACCGCCCTCGGACGTGCCGGACTCCACGCTGAAACCCTGGTTGCGCAGCGCCAGCCGCCGGTCGGCCGATGTGATGTAGAGGACGCGCTGGCCGGGGTCGAGACCGCGCGACCGCTCCCGCATTTCGCGCTCCGCCTCCATTCTAGTCTGCTCGTCCGCCTGGGCGTCGCGCGCGGCCAGTTGCCGCATCAGTGCCGGCACGGCATCGGCCTCGTCCGGCCCCTGGCCTGCCATGACCATTGAGCGGACGAACAGGTGCCCGAGAAACTGGAACCCCTGGTCGAAGGACGTGATGCGGGTCTTTTCGGCGTTCAGGTGCAGGCCCTGCTCCTCCAGCAGGCGCGAAACCTTTTTCAGGGCGGCGTCCGCGCCGGCGCGGCTGGCCGTCAGGATCACGAAGTCGTCGGCGAAACGCACGATCCGCGCCTCGGCGCCGGCGAAGGCCTCGTCGAGCCGATCCAAATACAGGTTTGCCAACACCGGGGAGATCGGGCTGCCCTGGGCGAGGCCGCGTCCGTCGGTCCCGGCATGCTCCAGCCATAACTCGATCAACCGACTGGTGGGGCCGTCGGTCATGCTTTCGCCAAGCCGGGCGATTAGGCGGTCGTGCGGCACAGCGTCGAAGAAGCCGTCGACGTCCGCGTCCACCAGGAACACATGACCCTGGCTACGCAACGCACGCACCCGCTCCACCGCCGCCTGGACCGAGTGGCCGACTCGGTAAGCGAAGCTTGAATCCTCGAACTCCTCATCCAGCAGCGGGCCGAGAATCAGCAGCACGGCGGTCTGCGCAACGCGGTCAACCACCGAGGGGATGGAGAGGGTTCGCACGCCCCCATGCGTCTTGGGGATATTGACGCGGCGGATTGCGGACGGAACGTAGCCGCCACCGAGCAGCGCATCCCGAAGCCGTCCTAGACGCAGTGGGGCGTTGGCCTGGAACCGCCGGAGGCTGATCCCGTCGCCACCGGCCGCGCCGCCGTTGGTCAGAACCCGAGTCCAGGCCGTGTCTAGATTTGCAGGCGCGGTGGCATGATGGAAGACAGTGGCATCGTCGATCGGTGCTTGGCGCCGCCCGTGGATCCGTCCCGCATCAGGCATGGGAAGCTCTCCTGTCTGAAAACCCTCTTGGAGAATTATCAGGGTATTGATAGAATTACAATTATGGCGTTATTTCCAAATGCTGTTGCGGGTTTGTTCGTTCCGTATGGCGCAAGACCGTCATGCCTGTTGGAAATCGTGTCGGAAAATTGTGCTTGCTCAGTGTATTGTGGGTGGGTATGTTCAGAGCCGATCCCGCCATGAGGGCGGATTGAGACCTCCCGCAACCCTTCCCATGGCAACATGCGTTCAGAGCCGATCCCGCCATGAGGGCGGATTGAGACCCATAGGCGCTTACTTGCGTTGCGGTAACCAGTTCAGAGCCGATCCCGCCATGAGGGCGGATTGAGACTCCCTGGCGCCACCGTACATCCAGTTGGGACCGTTCAGAGCCGATCCCGCCATGAGGGCGGATTGAGACAGCCGCGCCGTACGTCGACCGACCTTGCCACGTTCAGAGCCGATCCCGCCATGAGGGCGGATTGAGACAAGCCACTGCGAACGATCACGCCTGCGGTGCGAGTTCAGAGCCGATCCCGCCATGAGGGCGGATTGAGACTCTGGCTGCAGTTGCAAGAAGCGACCATCGTCCAAGT
>JAYVCG010000305.1:0-3831 GCA_043750075.1 Acetobacteraceae bacterium
CTGTTCCTGGGCTTTGACCATCTTGAGCAAATGCTCGAACGGGCCGCGAAGACATCATCCGATGGCTATCCGCCCTATAATATCGAGCAGATCAGTCCGGTTGGGCTGAGGATCACGCTCGCAGTGGCCGGGTTCACCATGGAAGACCTCCAATTGACGCAGGAGGACAACCAGTTGGTGATCCGCGGCCGTCAGACGGATGACAGCCAGGGACGTATCTTCCTGCATCGCGGCATCGCCGCGCGGCAGTTTCAGCGGGCCTTCGTGCTCGCTGAGGGCATTGAGGTGGAGGGGGCATGGCTCGACAACGGGCTTCTGCATATTGACCTCGCCCGTCCGATGCCGGAGACCAAGGTGAAGACCATCCCGATTTCCCGTCCCGCCAGCGTGACGGGAGCCAAGGCCAGGGAAACAATCCGGCCCAGGATGGTTGAGACTGAACCGGAGTGAAGCGTTCCTCAGCATCGAATGAACAACGGCGCCTCAATGGGCCGTCAGACAGGAGTGCGCAAGGATGACTCAGAACATTGAAAACGAGGACACCCAGGGTCCGATGGGGTCTTTCGATGTGAGGCACATCACGGAAGCCCAGTTGGGCACGCTGGGGGTGTCCCATATCGCTTATGTGAAAGCCGTGATCGTCAATGGCGCCACGGGTTTCGCGATCCACGCGGCGGATGGCACGCCGATGGCCGTGGCGGGTGACCGCGCGACGGCGATGGCCGCGATCGTGCAACATGAAATGATGCCTCTGTCGGTTCATTGACCGCGCCGCTCTGAAGGGCTTCGCCATCGCGAAGCCCTTGGCGTGACGGCTCGCTGGTCCCACGTACTAATCCTGCTGTTCCCGAAATTCCGCTGTTTCTGGATCGGCGGAAATACGCCCCAGGTTGACGCAGCCCCGCCGCCGCCCTGATAACGTCCAGGTGTTCTACAGCCAAAAACATCTCCTGCGGATTGAAGGGCTGCACCCGCCCGAGATCGGCCATTTGCTCGACCTCGCCGAGAGCTACGTCCTGTTGAACCGCTCGGGCAAAGCGCAGCGCGACGTGCTGCGCGGCCGCACACTGATAAATCTGTTCTTCGAGGATTCCACCCGCACCCGCACCAGCTTCGAACTCGCGGGCAAGCGGCTGGGCGCCGACGTGATCAACATGTCCGTGTCGAACTCCTCGGTGAACAAGGGAGAGACATTGCTGGATACCGCCGCCACGCTGAACGCCATGCAGTGCGATCTGCTGGTGGTGCGGCACGGTCAGTCCGGCGCCCCCCGCCTGCTGGCGGAGGAGGTGGACGCGGCGGTGATCAACGCGGGGGACGGAACCCATGAACACCCAACCCAGGCGCTGCTCGACGCGCTGACGATCAAGCGGCGCAAAGGCCGGATCGAGGGACTGACGGTGGCGATCTGCGGCGACATCGCGCATTCGCGGGTCGCGCGGTCCAATATTCATCTGCTGACGACGATGGGCGCCAGCGTGCGCCTCGTCGGTCCGCCGACGCTGATGCCGCCCGAGGCCGCGCAATGGGGCACCACGGTATTCCACGACATGGCGAGCGCCCTCGATGGCGCCGATATCGTGATGATGCTGCGCCTGCAACGCGAGCGCATGACGCGCGGCCCCGTGCCAAGCGAGCGGGAGTATTTCCGCTTCTGGGGGCTCGATTTCGAGAAGCTGGCGGCGGCGAAACCGGACGCGCTGGTCATGCATCCCGGTCCAATGAACCGCGGCGTGGAGATCGACAGCGCCGTGGCCGACGACCCCAAACGCAGCGTGATCAAGGAGCAGGTGGAGATGGGGGTCGCCGTCCGCATGGCCGTGCTCGACACATTGTCGCGAGGGCATGGCCGGAATGCCTCCTGACACGCTGTTCACTGGTGTCCGCATCGTCGCGGACGGCATCGACCTGCACGGCGAATTGCTGATCCGCGATGGTGTGATCGCCGATTTCGGTCCCTCACTGGGCCGTCCCGATGGGGCGGCGGTGGTGACGACGGAGGGGGGTGTGCTGTGCCCCGGCCTCGTGGACATGCGTGTTTCGCCCGGCGAACCGGGGTTCGAGTATCGCGAGACGATCGCCTCCGCCTGTGCCGCCGCCTCCGCCGGCGGGGTCACGACCTTCGCCGTTTTGCCGGACAGCCGCCCCGCGATCGACGATCCGGCACTGGCGCATCTGCTCATCATGCGCGGGCGGGAGACCGGGGCCGTCACGATTCTCCCCTATGGCGCCGTCACGCGCGGTTGTCTGGGGGAGGAACTGGCCGAGATCGGATTGCTGCGGGAGGCGGGCGCCGTCGCTTTCACCGATGGCACGCGCGCCATAGCTTCGTCTGGCATGATGCGGCTGGCTTTGTCCTATGCGCGCGGGTTTGGCGCCCGGATCGTGCAACATCCGGAAGACCCGTCGCTGGCGCGTGGCGGCAGCGCCACGGAGGGCGAACTCGCCGCCCGTCTGGGCTTGCCCGCGATTCCCGCCGCCGCTGAGGCGATTCTGGTGGCGCGTGACATTCGCCTCGCGAAACTGACCGGGGGGGCGGTGCATTTCGCGCATGTTTCCACCGGGGAGGCGCTGGACCTGATCCGCCGGGCGAAAGCGGACGGCCTGGCCGTCACCTGTGATACCGCGCCGCCGTATTTCGATCTGAACGAGAACGCGATTGGCGAATACCAGACACTGGTGAAGTTATCGCCGCCGTTGCGGCGCGAGGAAGACCGGCTCGCCGTTGTCGCGGGTCTGGCGGATGGGACGATCGACGCCATCGCCTCGGATCATCAGCCGCGCGATGCCGATGATAAACGCCTGCCTTTCGCACAGGCGAGCGCCGGGGGTGTTGGTCTGGCGACCTTGCTCGCGGTGACGCTGGCGCGTGTGCATAACGGGGAACTGACGTTGAACGCGGCGATCGCGTTGCTGACCAGCCGGCCCGCCGCGTTGCTGGGGGTGGAGGCCGGGCGTATCGCCAGGGGGATGGCGGCGGACCTGTGTTTGTTTCATCCGGAGCGCATCTGGCGGGTGAAAGCGGGATCGTTGCCGGGGAAGGCGCAGAACACGCCGTTCGATGGCCGCGCGCTGGAGGGGACAGTGCTGGGAACCTGGAAGGCGGGGAAGCGGGTTCACGAAACCCCCTTGCGCGATGAAAAACACTCCGCTACAGAACAGCCATGACCACGAACGGCACCTCGCTGATCGCTCGATTTTGGTATCGCTGGTATCCACCGGTGGCCAGGGAGCTTCGTGCATAGCAAGACCCCCAAGGCCGCCACTCCAGGGCGGCTTTTTTGTATCCGGGTCTCCGGCCTTTCAAAACCCCGCTCAGGAACTGGTGGTCTCTCACTTCACAGGAGACACCGATGACCAAACCTGATTTCGATTACGATGTGATCTCGCGGCCCGCGATGCCGCCTCCGCCGCCGGTCCAGCCACGGGACGCCGCCATGGCCAGCACGGCCGAACCACGCCATGATGCGACGCGAGGAGAAACCCGATGACTGCCCCCTGGACACCGAACACCTGGCGCGATTGCCCCATCCGCCAGACGCCTTCCTACCCCGATGCCGCCAAACTGGACGAGATGGAACGCCGGCTTGGCAAATACCCCCCGCTGGTGTTCGCCGGCGAGGCCCGCCGGTTGAAGGAACAACTCGCCCGTGTGTCGGAAGGCAAGGCATTCGTGCTGCAAGGCGGCGATTGCGCCGAGAGTTTCTCCGATTTCACCGCCAATGTCATTCGCGACACGTTCCGGGTGCTGTTGCAAATGGCGGTGGTGCTGACCTTCGGCGCCTCCCTGCCGGTGGTGAAGATGGGCCGCATGGCCGGTCAGTTCGCCAA
>JAYVCG010000306.1:0-9318 GCA_043750075.1 Acetobacteraceae bacterium
CGGAGGCGCGGTCTGGGCTGCCCAAAGGGACAGCCGCATCACGCGGGCGGGTTTGTTTCTGCGCCGCGCGCGGATCGATGAGCTGCCGCAACTGATCAACATCCTGAAGGGGGAGATGTCCTTCGTGGGGCCGCGGCCCGAGCGGCCCATCTTCGTGGAGGAACTGGCGGCGCGCATTCCGTTGTATCGTGAGCGGCACATGGTGAAAGCCGGTCTGACCGGGTGGGCGCAGGTGAATTACCCCTATGGCGCCTCGGTGGATGACGCACGGTCGAAGCTCAGTTATGATTTGTATTATGTGAAGAATTTTTCCGTGTTGTTCGATGTGGTGATCTTGTTGCAAACGTTACGGGTCGTGCTGTGGCCCGGTGGGGTGCGGTGAGGAGGGGAGTTGCCTGAAGAACGGGGCGCTGCCCCGCGCCCCGCCAGGGGCCTGGCCCCTGGACCCATTCCATTAAGTTGTTTCCAAAGGCGAGCCTTTGGTGGAGGTCCAGGAGGCAAAGCCTCCTGGTGGGTCTGGGCGAAGCCCAGTGCTTCTTTCCCCGCGCTGACAACCAGGATAAAAGCAACGCCTTCCCGCCAACCGGAGCCTCCCCCCATGCCAATCCGTGCCGTATGCTTCGACGTGGGTGAAACGCTGATCGACGAAACCCGCGAATGGTGCGGCTGGGCCGAGTTCCTCGGCGTTCCCCGCCTGACGCTGTTCACCGCCCTGGGCGTCGTCATGTCGCGCGGGGAGTCGCTGCGGCGGGTGTTCGAGATCTTCCGCCCCGACATTGATTTCTCCACCGTGCGCCAGACGCGTGCCGCTCTGGGCTGGCGGTATGGGTTCGAGGAGGAGGATTTGTATCCCGACGCGCGTTCCTGCCTGACGGAATTGCGGGAGCGCGGGTTCAAGGTGCTGATCGCGGGCAACCAGCCGAAGGAGGCGGAGGCGGCGCTGCACGCGCTCGACCTGCCAGTGGATTTCGTCGCGTCCTCGGCCGGGTGGGGGGTGTCGAAGCCGGACCCGCTGTTTTTTCAGAAAGTGATCGAGGCGGCGGGGATGGCGCCGGAGCACATCGCCTATGTCGGCGACCGGGTGGACAACGATGTCGTCCCGGCGCGGGCGGCGGGGATGCTGGCGGTGTTCCTGCGGCGGGGGCCGTGGGGGTGGATGCATGAGGAACGGCCGGAGATCGCACAGGCGCATCTGCGGGTCAGGACGCTGGAGGGGCTGGCGGGGGTGTTGTCTGGAATGCATATTGACAAGAAGGGCTGAAGCGGTAACGATTTCCCTCTCGGGGAGAATTTGAATGAGCCAGCGCGTTTTTTTCATATGGTGTTTGCTTCTTTCTTCGTTATCATGGCTGCCTTTTAGGCCGGCGGAGGCAACATGCAATTCTGATACAGTGAAGATTAAGATCGTAAATATGGATTCTTCACCAATAATAAGTATTATGTCGAAAAATTCAGGCGCGACCGATTGGAACCGCCTTGAGCGGATCATGGGTATGAAATTGGTTGGCATCAAAATTGACCCTAATGACAGCCAGTATATCGAACTAATTGATAGTTCCAATGCAATTCTTTATGACTTTGTGTTCGTGTTTGGTAATGGACAAAATATTCACCGAGACCAGATTAATACATGCGAGACTAAAGAGTTAAAAATTCGATCGGTAACTCCAGCCCTGAATTCAACCCCAACTCCAGCCCCAATTCCAAATCCAGCCCCAATACTTTCAGAATTGGATCGCGGGTGTGGATATGTGCCATCTGGATCGAAGCATTCTTCTGTTCAGGTTGCCTCCGCAATTCTCCGAAACGGGCCAGGATGGGGATATTCACCCGTGAATGGAGGTCCTTTATTATATGGCACAAATGTAATTGTCATTAAAATCATTAAACCTTGGGTCTGTGTCGCCGTGGCGGAAAATGGCGGTAACCGGAGATTGGGTTATATAAATGGTTACGAACTCACACCGCCACGATAAATCCCAGACATAAAGCCTTTTGGCATATTTTTCAGATAAATATGATGCTTGTCATTGCGTGATTTTCCTCTGTTCATCTGTTCATCTGTTCATCTGTCCACAGGACCAAGCGTATTTAAATCAACAAAATTGAATCCTGCATTTTGTAACGAAATAACCCCTTGAACAATGCCTTCACCACTTGAACGGCTGGGTTGATTGATATGTCCAATGATCACGTCTCCATCCTGCGCTTTGCTCATTTCAGCGGCGACGCTGGCGGCGGGTAATGATGCGCCGCGATCAGCATTGAGCGAATAGGACGCGATCCGGTAGCCCAATCGCTTGATTTCAGTCATGGCTTCCGGACTATAGCGCGCTGTGGCGCCGCGATACCAGCTTGTCTTCAAGCCAGTGGCCGCTTTGATTTCCCGCGCGCCGTCCTCTAGCTCACGGCGAACGGCGTCAAGCGTGCCGGCGATTGCCAGTCCATACAATGTACCCTCTCCTAAAACCGGCGGTACATGACGGGCGCCATGGTTTTCAAAAGTAAACACATCAAGATGATCGAGCAGGAACGCCAGTGCCGTGGGATTACGCCTCATCCAGCGCGCGGTCAGGAAGATCGTGGTCTTGACCCGTTGCCGTACAAGCATTTCCGCGATTCGTTCATCGAACCCTCCTGGGCAGGCATCCAACGTCAGGGCAACACGTTTTTTACCTCCAGGGGAAGGAGAGGGACGAAAACGCGGTTCAATCCAGTTCTCTGCCCTGGCCGGTGTGGTGACCAGTGAGGCCAGACCTGTCATTGCAAAACCTCGACGGCCGATACATGAAAAACACATGAGACCACTCAATATGGAAGTACTGACACCATGCCATCGTTTCGGCGTGACGGAAAGAATTATATCTCCGATGCCGCCGTTTTCTGGCGGGATTGACACCACATGCCATTTTTACATTACGAAATATTAACAAACCATGGCGTCTGCCTTTCCGGCGGGGACTGCTGCAAACCACCCGGTTGCCCATCCCCCTCCCCCGGACAAGAATGGCCCCGGACAAGAATGGCCCGGATCAAGGAGAGCACGGACATGGGACCACTGGCGGGTGTGAAAATCCTGGAGTTCGCGGGCATTGGCCCCGCGCCGATGGCGGCGATGATGCTGGCCGACATGGGCGCCACGGTTCTGCGCATCGACCGGCCGGGACCGGACGATCGCGGCGTGCCGATGGCGGAGCAGTTCGAGTTCACCAAACGGAGCCGCGCGGCGATCGGCATTGACCTGAAGCAGCCGGACTCCGTTCAGCTCATGTTGCGGATGGTGGAACAGTCCGACGCGGTGATCGAGGGGTTCCGCCCCGGCGTCATGGAACGGCTTGGACTGGGGCCGGACGTGTGCCTGAAACGCAACCCGAGGCTGGCGTATGGCCGTGTCACCGGCTGGGGGCAGGAGGGGCCGCTGGCTCTGGCGGCGGGCCATGACCTCAATTACATCGCGTTGACCGGCGCCTTGCACGCGATCGGGCGGCAGGGTCAGAAACCGACGCCGCCGCTCAATCTGGTGGGGGATTACGGCGGCGGGGCGCTGTATTTGGTCACCGGATTGCTGGCGGCGATCATCTCGGCGCGGACGACCGGTACTGGGCAGGTGGTGGACGCGGCGATGGTCGATGGCGCGCTGTCGCTGATGACCCCGATTTACGCCATGAAGGCGGGCGGGCGGCTGTCGGGGCCCAGGGGAGAGAATCAACTTGATTCGGGGTCGTATTATTACGAGGTGTATGAGTGCTCGGACGGGCAGTACATCTCCATCGCCTCGATCGAGGCGAAATTCCACGCTGAATTGTTGCAACGGCTGGAGATCGATCCGGCAACGATGCCGAAACAACTCGACCAGACGCAATGGCCGGCGGTGAAGGCGCGGCTGACCACGCTGTTCAAAACAAAGACCCGCGATGCCTGGTGCCGCGTGCTGGAAGGGACGGATGTGTGTTTCGCGCCCGTGCTGTCGATGGACGAGGCGCACATGCATCCGCACAACGTGGCGCGCGCCGCTTTCATTGACGTGGGCGGCATGCGCCAGCCCGCCCCCGCGCCGCGGTTCGGCACGACGAAGCTCGCGCATCCGAAAACCCCGGAGCAGGTGGACACGCGGGAGACGTTGAAAGCCTGGGGCCTGTCCGGTGCCGACATCGCCGCATTGCCGCTCTGATCCTGACGCGCTTGTGACCTGTCCGCGGGGACGCTATGGTGCCAAACCAATTGCGAATGGTTCGCAACTAAGGAGCGTCCGAGGATGGGCCACGCCAGCCAGTTCCCCCATCGGCAGATCGCCCACGGGCAGTTCCCTCATCGGCAGTTCCCTCATCGGCGGATCGCCCGCCGGTGCGAGCAAGCGGTGGTCACCGCGTATTCCGAGCTACGCCAGCGCGGCAGCGATGACATGTCCTCGTTCGTGGCCTGCACGACCTTGTACCGTATTCATCATCCGGAGGCGTCGTTGAACGAGGCGCGGCGGCTGGTGGCGGAATGGGTCGATCAGCATTTGGACCGTGCGACGGGGGCGGCGCGGCCGGCGGCCTGATCCGCCGCGATCGCGTCCATCACCCGCTCCACCGTCAGGCGGGCCATGCCGTCCGTCTTCGACACGCCGCCCGGCGGGAGAATGGGGACGATCCGGCTGCTGTGATGGAACGGCGGCACGGCGCCGAACAGGCAGTAGGTGCGGATGCCCACGGCGGCGGCCATGTTCATCACGCCGGTGTCATTGCCCACGTAGAAATCTGACAGGCTGAACAGCGCCGCGATTTCCGCCAGATCCCAGCCGATCGCCGTATCAAGGGGCACGCAAGCGCGCGCCTGGATCTCCGCCGCGAGCCCGGCTTCCGCCCTGCCGCCGACCAGGATCATGCGTGTGATCCCGCGCGCGGCGAGCGCGCCGGCCAGCTCCGCGAACCGCGCCGCGCCCCATTGCTTGTAGGCTTCCGAACTGCCGATGCCGATCGCGACCGGCGCCTCGGTGAAGTCCAGGCGGGAGCGGACGGAGAGGGTGGCGGCGCTGGTGACGGGAAGGACGGGTTCGGCGTCTTCCATCGGGATGCCGGCGGCCTGGAGCCAGGCGGTCGCCTGATCGAAGGGGTGACGGGCCAGAACCGCGTCCGCCAGCACGGGGGAACGGTTCAGAAAACGCCCCTGGATGCCATACCCATACCCATACCGCGCCGGAATGCCCGCCAGCATCGCCTGGGCGGCGATCGTCTTGCTGTGATGCAGCAGATAAATCGCGTCGAACCGGCGGGCCCGCAGCGCGGTCACGGCCCGCACGAACCCAAGCCCGCCATCATGCCTTCCCGCGCGTCCGTCCGGGTTGCGGTCGAGCCAGAACACATCGCGCACGGTCTTCTCGGCGCTGAAAATCTGATCGGCGGCGGAACGGGGCTTGGTGATCAGCGTCACCGGCTCTCCCACATGCGCGGCGATGGCGCGGATGTGGGGCAAATGCCAGATCATGTCGCCGATGCCGGGCAAAGGCTGCACCACCGCGACGTTCATGGGCGCGACCTTCATGGGCGCGGCTTTGAGGGGCGCACCGCGCGGAGGGACACGCCACTCACACTCTGGCGCGGATCATCGCGAAGGCATGGGCCACCGTTGCGGCACGGATGCCGGCGCGGCCGCCGGGCAGGACGTGGCGTTCGCTGATCACGGGCTCGCCTTTGCGCGCGAGGCCGAAGCATACCAGTCCCACGGGTTTTTCCGCGCTGCCGCCCTCTGGTCCGGCGACGCCGGTGACCGAGACGGCAATGCTGGCGCGAGAGCGGACCAGCGCGCCCCCGGCCATGGCGCGGGCGACGGGTTCGCTCACCGCGCCGTGGGTTTGGATCAGGGACGGGGGAACGCCGATCAGTTCGGTCTTCGCTTCATTGGAACAGGTGACGAAGCCGCGGTCCACGACATCGGATGATCCGGCGATGGCGGTGAGCGTGGCGGCGAGCAGTCCGCCCGTGCGGCTTTCCGCCGTGGCGAGCCGAATGCCCTTCGCCCGGCAGGCGGCGAGCAGGGTTTCGGCTTCCATGAGCAAGGTATCCGGGATCATCCGTGTGTCCGTGGCGCGAGAGGTGGCGGATTGGCACAGGAACGGGGGAGGCTGGCAAGGCCCGCGGGCGGCGGCCAGGGGGATTGGGTGAAAGAAGACAGAGGATGTTTTTCTGGCGCGGCGCGGGGAAGCGCCCTGTTTCCCGTTCCGTGAAAATCGTGAGGCTTTGTCCGTGTGATCCGTGCCCTTCATCCGTGTAATCCGTGTTATTTCTTGCCTTTTGGTGCGATGGCCAGAAAAAATCAGTCAGGCCGGACCTTATTGTCTTGCCTCGCACCGGATCAGATCAGCAATCTCCGGCCAGACACTTTCCACAACAGGCTGGTCACAACAGGCTCGCCGCGATGTTCACGGTCAGCGCGATGATCACGGTGCTGTACAGAAAACTCACCAGTCCATGCAGCAACGCGAGTCTGCGCAAACGGCGCGCGGTGATCTGCACATCCGAGACCTGAAACGTCATTCCCAGAACCATGGCGAAATACGTGAAATCCAGATAATCCGGCATCTCGTCGCCAGGAAACGCCAGGCCTTTCCTGAGGCCGCCCCGCCCGTCGTCATCATACCATTCATGGGCATACCGCAAGGCAAACATGGTGTGCGCGAACAGCCAGGACAGCACCAGCGTCCCCCCAACCAGCCCAACCCGCCACACGGAATGTTGCCCTGGGCCGCTCTTGAAAGCGGAAAATTCATGCGTCAGAGCGGCGAAACTGGCGATGGTGGCGAACGTCATGACCCAGAAAATGGTCCACTGGCCTTCCTCCTGCGCCTCGGCCTCACTGGGCATTTGTTCCACCGTGCTGGTCAGGAACAAATGAAACGCGAGCAGCAGAAAAACGATCAGGCCCGTGTCCCACGCGATGACGGCCCGGGTCAGCCCGCCCAGGGAGGGGGGCGAAAGTGGCCATGCCAGCAGCATCACCGCCAGGGCGAGGAATGTGCGGAAATGGCCAATGACAATCTTACGCCAGGTTTCGAGCATGGGTTTTCCTCGCCGGATACGTTCTTTCTCGCATGTCGTGCTGGAGGGGCGATACAGCGTGGGGCCGTGCCCGCGTTCAGGGTAATGGTTTGGAGGAAAACAGTCAGGGCTTTGCCCCGACACCCCACCAGGAGGCGCTGCCTCCTGGACCTCCGCCAAAGGCTCGCCTTTGGAAACCATCCATTGGGGGCACCAGGGGATGGGTCCAGGGGACATTCCCGTCATGCGTAGCATGCCAAAGGCATGACGCGGGGCGCGGGGCGCGGGGCAGCGCCCCGTTCTTGCCTCCTTCAGACCATTACCCTGGGCCGCCACGCGAAAACCGCCTCTGGCGTCAACACTTCATCAGCACATTACCGTCACGCTGTCCGGATCATCCGGAAAGCCCCCATGCATTTCCTCCCCATCCGTATGAGCTTGCCGCGGCTGACCGCCTTCGCCTTCATCATCAGCCTCGGCTGCCTCCTGGCCGCCGCGTGGCTTGGCCTCACGGCCAGAAACGAGGCCACCGCCAAAGCGGCACGGGACATGACCAGCCTCGCCGACGCGCTGGAGCGCCAGATCACCGCCGATCTGGCGCTGTTCGATCTGGTCCTGCGCGAGGCCGCCCATGCTCCGGACACGCGGACACGGGTACTGCTTCCCGAACACCCCTTGCTGACCCGATACGCCGGTTTCATCAACCTGCTCAACGAGAACGGGGAAGTGACCGCGGATTCGCGCCCCGCCCCCCTCAGACCCGCGAACTACGCCGGGCGGGATTATTTCCAGACGCATCTGCGCGCCGCGACGAACGGGCTGATGATCGGCCGGCCCTTCGCCACCGGGCCAAACCAGCAGGCCTCGATCCCGCTCAGCCGGCGCCTGAGCGGCGCTGACGGCGGCTTCGCCGGAGTCGTGGTCGCCGGTATCCGCCTGTCCTGGCTGCACGACATCCTGAACCTGCCAACGCCAGGCGCCCGTCCCTCGCTCACCATCCGCCGGGAGGATGGGATGATCCTGATGCGAGCCCCTTTCGATCCGGACGGCATTGGACGAAGCGGCGCCATTTTTTCACCGGACAGCCTGCCCGCTGATCCTGACCCGTCCGGCGATCTCCGGCTGTCGCGCCGCATGGGCGCATCGGGGCTGGTGCTGGAAATGACACTGGAGCGCGCGGCCCTTCTGGCCCAGGAACGATCGTGGCTGGCGTGGCTGCTCGCGCTGACTGTTTTGCCATCCTGCGCGGTACTGGGACTGAGCCTTTTGGTCCACCGGCTTCAGCGTCACGGCGCGCGGATCGAGGCCGCCGCGCGCCATGCCAACGAGGAACGGCTGTGCCTGCTCGCCACCATGAGTCATGAGTTGCGGACACCCCTCACCGGCATCATCGGTCAGGCCGAATTGTTGCGCGCGGAAGGCGGTTTCAACCCGCGTCAGGCGGAGCGGCTGGCGCGTCTGACCGAGGCGGGGGCGTTGATGCGGCTGATCGTCAATCGCGTCATCGATGTCACACGGCCGGACGATCCCGTCATGCATACTGTCCTCGCGTCATGCGATCTGGACCTGCTGGTGCGGACATGCCGGAGCAGGATCGAGGATGAGGCACGGGCAAAAGGCCTGCGCCTGACCAGCCATGTCACCCCCTCGGCGCCCAGACACGCGATGCTGGACAGGGGGCTGCTGGAGCAGGTACTGGGCAATCTGCTGGCCAACGCCGTGAAATACACCGCCCAGGGAACGATCGAACTGCGCCTGGCGCATGATGCGGCGTTCCTGCGTTTCGAGGTCACCGATACCGGTTCAGGGATCGCGCGGCACAAGAAGCACCGGCTGTTCCGGGCCTATGACCGGCTCGACATGGGGGATTCTCCGATCGAGGGCACTGGTCTGGGTCTGGCGATCACCGAGCGCCTCGTGAAGGGCATGGGCGGGCGGATCGGGCACCGCGAAAATCCGGGCGGCGGCAGTGTGTTCTGGGTTGCATTGCCGCCCGCCGTGGAGGCCGCCGCGCCACCGCCGCCCGCCACTCAACCGCCGGAGGACACGGCTCAGACGCCCGCGTCTCCGGCCCGGCCATTACGGATTCTGCTGGCGGACGATCTGGACGTGACCCGCGTGGTGGCGGCGGATTTCCTGCGCGCGGCCGGCCACGAGGTCATCGAGGTGCCGGATGGCGAAACCGCCGTGCGTCTGGCGGGGGAACAGGATTTCGACGTGATCCTGACCGACATGCGGATGCCCGGTCACGATGGGCTGGAAACCACGAGGCGGATCAGGGCGCTGCCGGGACCGCGCG
>JAYVCG010000307.1:0-6581 GCA_043750075.1 Acetobacteraceae bacterium
CCGATCGAGACCGCGATCTGGGTGCCCAAGCTGATCCGCCGCGACTACCAGATGGCGCTGAGCATCGTCGGCAACGGCGTGGACGACGCGGACCAGGGCTTCCCTGAGAACTACGTCTGCGGCTCACGCACCTACATGGATTATTGCAACCCGGAGATCGACCGCCTGGTCGCCGCGCAATCCGCCGAGGCGGATCAGGAGAAGCGCAAGAAGATCATCTGGGAGATCGACCAGCGCCTGCAACGCGACGCGGTGCGCCCGGTGCTGTTCTATTACCGCTCCGGCACCTGCCTGCGCCCGGAAGTGAAAGGCCTGACCATCATGCGCAACAGCACCTTCAACGGCTGGCGGATGGAGGATGTCTGGCTGGACCGCTGAGGAAACGCCCCTTCCCGTGGCCCGGACCGGAAGCGGGGCGGTGCGTGACCATGTCATGGATCGTTACTTACGCGCGCCTGGCGGCTGACGATGCGGAAAATCCCACTCCTCGACACCGCGCCGGCCATCTTGTCTGCATCCTGCTTCATCCGTGTTCATCTTCTTCAAAAAAAAGCCTCCCGTTGGGCGGCGTGCTGTGCTTCATCGCGGCGCGGGAGGTGCTGGATCAGCCAGAACGCATCGTGGACCCCTTCGACGACGCGGCTAACGAAATCGAGGGCATCGTAGTCAATATGTCTGAGTGTCCGTCTGGAAAGTTTCGTTCAGCCCATCGCTTCAAAGCCAAGCAGCAGAGCCGTCAGATCCGCCTCGTTCACCAGACCAGCCGCCTCGGCCAGGGTGAACCACTGGCGGCGGCGCTGCGCGCGTTCCGGCCAGTCCTCCAGCAGGTGCGCCACGCGCATCGGATACACGTCCACGTCGCACTCCACGACGCCGCCATTGGGCAGATGTTTCGGATAACGGTAGAACCCGATCGAGATCGCGGCGACATCGCCCACGAGGCCTGCTTCCTCGAACGCTTCCAGCGCCGCGATCTCAGCGCCGGAGCAGCGTTTTTTCGGCCATCCCTTCGGCAGCACCCAGCGCCCGGTGTCCCGGCTGGTGACCAGCAGCACCATCAGCCCGGCTTCACCGGACATGCAGGGCAGGGCGGCGAATTGCCGCCGCGGAACTTTCGGGTCACGTTTGTGATGGCGGGCCATGGGAGGGCATTCATATTCCCGGAAACATTGTTCGATCGTGAAACATGCATGACAATGCCGTGTGTATCAAGACTTTCTTGATAAAAAATCAGGATGATGGACCAGCCTTCCCTGGGGCGGGCGGCGGAGGATGAGAAACACCTCCGCTGCCCATGCTCTCAGGCGCCGACAGCGTCAGAAAGACATTTCTTCGTGAAACTCGTTTTGGCGGCGCCCGCCAGTTTCTTGTCCGCCGCCGCCGTGTCGCAGGCCGTCGTGGCGTCGGTTTCGCACTTCTTCATGAAGCTGGTCTGCGCGGCGCCCGCCAGCTTCTTGTCAGCCGACTGTATCTTGCAGGATTTCGCCGCCGGAGCCGGAACCGCGGCCGCCGCCATGTCGGCCTCGCATTTCGTCATGAAGCTGGTCAGGGCCGCGCCCGCCAGTTTCTTGTCTACCGCCTGCGTCTTACAGACCGCGTTCTGAGCCAGGGCGGCCCCGCCACCCCATTGCAGAGCCACCAGACCCAAAGCCGCCGCCAGCACGATTTTTTTCATGTGGTCCCCATTTCATTGACATGACACACGCCCGCCAGGGTCCAGATAACGCCTGGGCGGCGCGTGATTTTATCCGATTCGCTGTTTCCCCGCCAGTTTTCCCTCATCCCGGTAGCGGGTCAGTTTGGCCTTTCAACGTCATCCCCCTGGCGTCACGCGCGCTGATTGATCAGATCCAACGGAAAAATTGGCCGGCGCACATGGGCGAAATTCAAAATCCCGTAATCCGATGTGCAAACGCCCATGCCGTTACACTCCACCACATGTTTCGCCATGCCGCCCAGATCGGCCCGCCAGTGAACGCGGCTCTTGATCGCGACATATCGTTTCGCGGCGGGGTCGATGCCCACCACCTTGAACAGGCCGAGATCGGAAGGTTCTGTATGACGCGACAACAACACGATCTCGACCTTGCCCGTGTCGAGCACCGCCATTGGCCCCATGTCCACGGGAATGCCGCGCCGCATCGGGCTGTCGCTGACGAAATACCCCGCTGAAAGCGTGCGGACGCGGCCTCGGACAAGTAACGGTTCGCTCACGCCGGGGATGGCGGGCATCGCCATGCGGCCGCCGATGTTCAGTTCCACCGTGGCGCCAACTCCGGCCTTCATCGCGGCCTGTACCGCGTCCGGGTCGTGGATGCCGAAGAACACCACATCCTCCAGTCCCTGGCGCAGGATTTCCGCCAGCACCGCGGTCGTGTCCATGGTGCCGCCGGACGCTGTGTTGTCGCAATGATCGAGCAGGATCACTGGTCCACCCGCTGGCCCGCCCTGATCCTTGCCCAGACCGCCAAGCTCTTTCGCCCTGGCGACGGAATCGGGCAACGGCTCGGTCTGGAACGTGAACGCCTGACGCGCGGCCCAGGCGGCGTCGAGGAGACGGGTGACGAGGGTTTGGGCTTTGATGGGGTCGTTGTCGGTCACGACCACGGCGCTCAGCCCGGCCTGGGAGACATCGGCGTGGGGGAAGCCGGTGAACAGGCTGGCGGTCAGGGCTTCTCCGTCGCGTTCCATCGCGGCGGCCATTTCCTGGAGTTCCTTGTTGGGCGAACGGTAACTGCCTTGCGCCATGATGTGCGGCAGCATTGGCGCGTTGCCCCAGGCGATGACCGGATTGATCTCGCCGCGCAGGGCGCGGACCAGCGTGCGCCCGGCGCGTTCGGCGGTGGGCAAATGATCGACATGAGGATAGGTGCGGTATCCGGCGATGACAGTGGCGCGGGAGGCGATGCCCTCGAACATGTTGCAGTGCATGTCGAGGGAAATCGACAGTTTCGTGTCCGGCGCGACTTCCCGCACGCGGCGCAGCAATTCGCCCTCGCCGTCCTCGTGGCTTTGGGTGACCATGGCGCCGTGCAGGTCGAGCATGATGCCATCGAAGGATTGTTTTTTCAGCGCATCGGTGATCAGGCCGCAGAACAGATCGAACGCCGTGTCCTCCACCGGGCCGCTTGGGGGCGCCGCGGCGGCGACGGGCAGCACGATTTCGGCGCCGATTTCCTCCGCGATGGCGATGTAACGGCCAAGGCAGCTTGTCGTGCCCTTGTAGAAATCAATCGCGGCCTGATCCCTCAGCAGCGTCCGGCCATCGGGACAAAACCGCTCCACCGGCGTCGGCACGGGGGAGAAGGTATTGGTTTCGTGGGAAACCTTGGCGATCAGGAGACGCATGGAGGGGGCTCCGCCAGTGAGAGATCAACGGTAGTTTCCCGCGGGCCGTTTCGGGGCGCGACGGGGGGCGATTTTTGGTTTCTGCCCTCCGGCTTCCAGCATCCCGCGCATCACGGCGCTGTTGTCGCGCCACCAATGATGCAGGATGGAAACGTCCCAGCCGATGCAGAAATGCCGCACGCCCATTTCCAGATACCGCGCGGCTTGCGCGGGATCGGCCAGCTCGACACGGGGATGGATGTTTTTCTTCAGGCAAAGCTCTATGGTTTTGCGTTCGGCGGCCGCCACGTCGGGGTGTGTCCATTCGCCGGGTTTGCCAATGCTCATCGCGTAATCCGCTGGACCGAACTGCACCATGTCGATGCCGGGGACGGACAGAATGGCGTCCAGATCATCGACACATTCGCGCTTTTCCACCATCACCGCGACCACGGCCTGGTCCAGCGCCTTCACGTATTCAGGCGTGCCCACCTCGCGGATCGTGCCCACGTCGCGCCGCATTCCCACGCCCAGGAGACCGCGGGAGCGGGGGGTTTCGGCGCGCACGGCTTTCACGCAGGCCTCGGCGTCGGCGACCGAGCGGATGTCGGCGAACAGCACGTTCTGAATGCCCGAGCCAAGGGCGCGCATCGCCTGGTGCGTCCATTGCGTTTGTTCTACTTTAATCATGCCGGACAGATTGGCGACCTCCAGCGCGCGGCCCAGATTGTCCAGGTCGTGCAGGCTGAAGGGCGCGTATTCGGCGCTGAATTCGATGTATTCATAGCCGCCCGCGTGGCCCACGAGTTCCACCAGGGTTGGCCAGACCGACAGCAGGTGTGTGCCCAGACTTGGTTGTCCGGCGTCGAGGCGTTCGCGGAGGAGGTTGGGGCGCATGATCGGTGGTTTCCTGAGAAATTTAAAGACAAGGCCGGGGCTTTGCCCCAAACCCCACCAGGAGGCTTTGCCTCCTGGACCTCCACCAAAGGCGATAGCCCTTGGAACCCGTTTAATATCCCATCAGGGTGGCGTAACGGTCGCGGCAGAAGGCGGTTTCGCCGAAGGCGGCGCGGGCGGCGCGGGCGCGTTTCATGAAGAAGCCGATTTCGTGCTCGTCGGTCATGCCGATGCCGCCGTGCATTTGCACGCCCTCGTCGCCGCACAGATCCAGCGTGTCATTGGCCTTGCCTTTCGCCAGCACGGCCAGGGCGGCGGCGTCGTTGGCGTTGCCGTCCAGCGCGGCACAGGCGGCGGTGACGGCGGAACGCGTGACTTCCACCTCGCAGAACATCCGCGCGGCCCGGTGTTTCAGTGCCTGGAACGATCCGATGGCGACACCGAACTGCTTGCGGTCCTTCAGATATTGCACGGTGCGCTCGAACGCCTCCGCCGCCGCGCCCAGACTTTCGGCGGCGAGACAGGCGCGGGCACGGTCGAGCACGGGATCGAGTACATCCGCGGCGCCACCCACCCGGCCAAGCACGGCATCCGCCGGAACCTCGACGTTATTGAACGTGATCCGCGCGGCATTGCGGCTGTCGATCATGACGGTGCGCGTGCGCGTGACACCAGGCGCGTCACCGGGCACGAGAAACAACGTGATCCCCTCCCGATCCCCTGGCCCGCCGCTGGTCCGCGCCGCGACGATCAACACATCCGCGACATGACCATCGAGCACGAACACCTTCTGCCCGTTGAGTCTGTGACCCTCCGCCCTGGTGCTGATGCGATAGGGCTGATGCCGCGTGCCTTCCTCCAGCGCCAGGGCGAACAAACGCTCACCCGCGACCAGGGGCGGCAAATGTTCGGCCTTCTGCTCCTTCGACCCGGCCAGGGACAGCAGCGAGGCCCCGATCAGCCCGGTCGAAACCAGCGGCGAGGCGGCCAGCGTGCGGCCCGCCGCCTCCATCACCTGCGCGAGCCCGGTGACGCCGAACTCCGTGCCGCCATGATCCTCGGGCACCAGGAAGCCGGTCCAACCAAGCTCCGCCATCTCCCGCCATAAGGCGCGGGAGAAACCATCGGGATCGTTCGTATCGCGCAATTTCCGCAAAGCGGTGATGGGCGCGCGTTCCTTGAAGAACGCATGCGCCGTGTCGCGCACCATGCGGGTCTCGGAGTTCAGTACCAACGCCATGATCTGAGGAATCCTTTTAGTCCGGCAGCGCCAGAACCCGTTTCGCGATGATGTTGAGCTGGATTTCCGATGTGCCGCCCTCGATCGTGTTGGCTTTCGAGCGGAGCCATTCGCGCGTCAGCCGCACCTCATCATCGGTGAACGGCTCACCTTCCCAGCCAAGCGCGTTGAATCCCTCGGCGGCGAGGATCATTTCATACCGCTGCTTGTTCAGTTCGGTGGCATAATATTTAAACATCGCCGACATCGGGCCAGGCGGCTCACCGGCCTCGGTTTCCTCGGCGGCGCGGCGGCGGGTCAACTGGAAGGCGTGCGCGTCCATCGAGTAAGACGCGATCTTGCCGCGCAGATCGGGATCGGCGATGCGGCCGTTTTCCTCGCCGGCGTATTGTTTCGCCAGTCCTTCCGGCGTGACCTCGAACTTCGCGGCGTTGCGGGCGCCGATGCCGCCGATGCCCTTGCGTTCATGCTCCAGCAGGCGCTTGGCGATGGTCCAGCCCTTGTTGAGCTGGCCGACGAGATGGCTCGCGGGCACCTGGACATTCTCGAAGAACGTTTCACAAAAAACCGATTTTCCGCTGATCAGCCGGATCGGCCGCGGACGCACGCCCGGATCGGCCATGTCGATGAGCAAAAAGCTGATGCCGTCATGCTTCTTCACCGCCGGATCGGTGCGCACGAGACAAAAAATCCAGTCCGACAGATGCGCGTTCGAGGTCCATATCTTATGACCATTGACCAGGAAATGCTCACCCT
The DNA here is from genome assembly GCA_043750075.1 of Acetobacteraceae bacterium. Taxonomy (GTDB): domain Bacteria; phylum Pseudomonadota; class Alphaproteobacteria; order Acetobacterales; family Acetobacteraceae; genus Rhodopila. The sequence goes on from JAYVCG010000307.1 coordinate 6,221, forward strand.
GCAACACCGCGCGGGTGGACAGGCTGGCGAGGTCCGATCCCGCGCCCGGTTCCGAATATCCCTGGCACCAGCGGATTTCGCCGCGCACGATGTTGGGGATGTGCTCCTGACGTTGCGCTTCCGTCCCATATTCCAGCAGCACGGGGCCAAGCATCGACAACCCCATGCCGCGCAGCGGAGCGCGGCAACCGAGATCCTGCATTTCTTCTTCCAGGATCATCGCCTCGTCGCCGGACAATCCGCCGCCGCCGTATTGTTTCGGCCAGGCGGGCGCGGTCCAGCCCTTCGCCGCCATGCGGTCGAGCCAGAGTTTTTGTTCCGGCCGCACGTATTCGGCGCGCTTGCCGCCCGCGACCTGTTC
>JAYVCG010000308.1:0-2725 GCA_043750075.1 Acetobacteraceae bacterium
AGCCGTGAAGGGCGGGCTGGATGTGCCGGATCAGGCGGGCGGCGATGTCGCCATCATCGCCAGCGCGGCGGTGGAAGTGCGGCTCGATCTGCCGTGACCAGAACCCTTGTCTTGTTCACGCGGCACTTCGCGCGGCGCGGACACGGGGACGCCTCGCCACCGCACGGGGCGGGAGGACGCGTTTTTTAACCGCGGATGAACACAGATGAAGGCTGGATGTCCGGTGGGGTGGAGGGGACGAGGGTTGCCTCGGGCAGGGCTGTTCCAGAGGGGATCGCCCCCAACCGGGCCGCCACGGACTCGTCCCCTCCACCCGCACCGGCCATCTTACAGAACATCATGCCTTCATCCGCGTTCATCATCTTCAAAAAAAATGCGTCCCTCCGCCAGAACGGCGGTAAGCACAGCCCCCGGCCCGGCCTTCAGAACAGCGCGGACGTTCAGCCCCCGCCCCGCCGCAGGAACGGATTACTCCGCCGCTCCTCTCCAATCGTCGATCCTGGGCCGTGCCCGCAGAGGAAGGCGAACTCATCCCCCAAAGGCAGCAGTTTGGTCATGATCGCGTCAATCAGCGCGTCCGTATCGCCATAGGGAAAATCCGTCCGCCCGACCGAGCCCTGGAACAACACATCCCCCACCAGCGCGAACCGCGCCGCGTGGTTCACGAAAACGATGTGTCCCGGCGTGTGTCCGGGACAATGCAGGACATCGAAACGATGTTCTCCCAAAGTAACGAAATCGCCTTCCTGGAACCAGCGGTCCGGAGTGACGTTCCGCGCCTCGAACCCATGCGCGGCGGCCTGCGCGGCGAGGCCCTCCAGCAGGAACGCATCGCGCTGGTCTGGGCCCTCGATCGGCACCGGCCCACTACCAGGACGGGCGCGCAATGCCTCCGCGAGGCTCGCGGCGCCGCCCGCGTGGTCGAGATGCCCGTGGGTGAGCAAAATCCGCTCCACCGTCACGCCCATCTGGTCGATCGCGGCCAGGATGCGCTCGACATCGCCGCCGGGATCGACGATCAGCGCCTGCTTCGTGGTCTCATCCCACAGCAGGGCGCAATTTTGCTGGAACGGCGTCACCGGGATGATGGCGCCGCGCAGCTTTGGTTCGGCCGCCTCCGCCATCAGTGCAGCTTCGGCGATTTCAGGAAGCTGACCCGGTCGGCCGAGCGGACGCTGATCCGGCGCGGCATGTCGTCACGCTCGATGCGCAACCGCACCTCCGCCCCCGCGCTGCCCGAAGCCCAGACCCGGCGCCACAATCCGGCGAGGTCGGGCACATCGTCATCGTTCACCGACAGGATCGTATCGCCCGCCCGTAACCCCGCCTGCGCCGCCGGTCCCGTTTCCGACAGGCCGCCCACGACGATCGTATCGCCTGATTCCGTCGCGTACATGCCCAGCCAGGGGCGGGCGGGCCGGTTGACCCGGCCATAGGACAGCAAATCCTTGAGGATCGGCGCCAGCAATCCGATCGGCACGACCATGTTCATGTCGAGCCGCCTGCCCTTCCCGTCGCCCTGTTGCAGGATCAGCGAACCGATCCCCATCAGCTTGCCATCGGTGCCGATCAGGCCGCAGCCGCCCCAGAACGGATGCGCCGGACCCGTGAACAGCGCGTCGTCGAGCACGTATTCCCAGTATCCGGCGAATTCCTGACGGCCGACGATGCGTGTCTCGATCGCGTGATGCCGCCCGCCACCGGCGGCGAACACCACCTGGTCGCCGACTTTCAGCCGGTCGGAATCGCCCAGATCGAGATGCGGCAGACTGAGGCTGCCCAAAGCCTGGACGAGGCCGAAGCCGGTTTCCTGGTCGAAGGCCAGCGCGTGACCAGGCACGACCTGGCCATCATTGCCGGTGATCCAGATCGTCTCAGCCTCGGTGATGAGATAGCCGATGGTCGCGACCAGCCCCTTGTCGTTGATGACGACACCGCTGCCCGCGCGTTCGGTGCCAAGCGTGTTGGCGGTGAAGGCATCGGGCGGGATATAGGTTTTCAGGCTGACCACGGCTTTCAGGGCGCGTTCCAGGTCGAACGAATAATCGTCCGGCGCCGGCCGCAGATTCCGCGGAATCTCCCAGTCCTGATTTTTCATGCCACGCCGCCTTCCCTGACTGGGACGGTCCTTGGGGGGATCATCGTTTGAAGGATCATCACTCATGGGGGAAGCATAGCAGGGATTGCGGTGACTCGCGCAATCCCGTGTCGGGGGGAAGAACGCGGGGCGCTGCCCCGCCGCCCCGCCCCACGGCCCCTTGGGAGGCTTTGCCTCCTGGACCTCCACCAAAGGCTCGCCTTTGGAAACCATCCATGCGTGGAGGAGAGGGCCAGGGGTCCGGCCGTCCTGATGGCCGGGTCACGGGCGGCGGACGCCGCGGCGCGACGCGGCGACCTCCTCCGGCGTCAGTTGGAAACCGGCGATGATGCCATACGCGGCGCCGGTCTTTTGCGCGCTGACAGGAAGCGCCATTTCGATCTCGGGACTGACGGCGCGGGCGTTGTCCACGTTGCGGGCGAACGATACCGTCAGGGAATACAGCGTCTTGTCACGAATCGTTTCCGAATCGGTGACGGCGACGAACAGCGGCAGTGCATAGGTCTCCCCCTGGAACGCCGGACCGCGCGCGACATCGATCACCACCTGGACCGTGGCGCGCAACGTGTCCCGCCCGCCCGGTTCGCACTTGCCGAGGACATTGACGATCCGGCCCCGGATGATGAG
>JAYVCG010000309.1:0-19172 GCA_043750075.1 Acetobacteraceae bacterium
CTGCTCGCCAACGCCCTCGCCTGGCTCTGGGCGTGGCAGGTGGCGCGGGAACGGCCAGCCCTTATGGGCACCGCGCTGCTGGCCTGGATGTTCGGCCTGCGCCACGCGCTGGACGCCGATCACATCGCCGCCATCGACAACGTGGTGCGCGTCCTGGTGCGCGAGGGCCGCCGCGCCTGGGATGGCGGTCTGTTCTTCGCGCCTGGCCATTCCACTGTTGTATTGATCGCGTGCCTCGTCCTGCTGGCTTTCCCCGCCGCCGGGGGCGTCGAGGCCGTCCGCGCGATGGGGGAGGGATGGGGAACGGTCCTCTCCGCCGCGTTCCTGTTCGCCATCGCGCTGGCCAACCTGATGACCCTGCGCCGGATCTGGCGGACGCGGCACGGCGGAGACCAGGACGGCGCGCTCGCGGGTGGCGTGATGACGCTGGTGCTGCGCCCGGTGCGGCGTCTGGCCGGGCGGAGCTGGCACATGCTGCCGGTCGGCTTCCTGTTCGGCCTCGGCTTCGACACCGCCAGCGAGATCGCCTTGCTGGCCCTGACCGGCCAGCAGACCGCCCATGTCCCGCATTCCCTCGATGTGCTGGTGTTCCCGGCGCTCTTCACCGCCGGAATGGTGCTGATCGACACCGCCGACAGCGTGGTGATGAGCGAAGCCTATGCATGGGCCTCGCACCATCCCGGACGGAAATTCTGGTACAACCTCGCCATCACCGCCGTCTCGGTGTGCGTCGCCCTGGGGGTTGGCGTGTTCGAGATGATCGGGCTGATGGACGCCGTGCCGCACGCGGGTTTCGCCGTGGTGGCGCTGTTGCTGGCGATCTGGGGCATCGCCGCCCTGCTGCTCAGGCACGCCCCCCCGCGGCCCGCCGGGCTTTGTTCCGGCGTTTCTTCGGGGAAATGATCCTGGCGCCTGACCGGGGTTTTGGTGTGTCACTGGCGCGGCTGGTATCCTCAATCAATACCGCCAGAATTCATCATGGAGGGCCAGAGGACCAGAGAGCCGGAGGGGAGAACAGCAGCATTGGGTCCATGCCTTTCCCTGCCGGAGCATGGCCGCTTCGCGGCGGCGGGAGACACGGTTCATGCCTGACTTCTCTGGCTCTTTGGTCCTCTGGCCCTCTGTGATGAAGCCTTTCTGGTGTTTCCCCACACCATGGCCCTGGCCCCGTCCCGCGTCAGTGACAGGCGGGGGAGCCATGAGGCAAGCGGCCAGGGATCACCACCAGGCGCCCTTGGCACAGCAACGGTCCACGCCTGGCTCACGTCTCCCGGTAATTCAACAGGATCAACCCGCACACCAGCAGGCACACCGGCCACGTCCAGCCCGCCGCCCGCCGCAGTCCCGGACTGCTGGCATCGTCCAGCCGCAGTTCCAGCCAGCGCGCCCATCCGGCGGCGATCCCCGCCAGAGCGAGCGGTGTGTGCGAAACCTCGATCAGCAACTGCTCTTTGACATTGGCGATGGCGTGGCTGTGGGTCAGCAGCAAAATCCCACCGGCGGCGCACAGCAGCGGGAACACCAGCGCGGCGCGCGTGGGGGTCTGCGTGCCCGCGCGTACCCGCCATTCGAACAGCGCGAAGGCGGCGATCAGCACGACGAAGATACGATGTTGTACGACTTCCACATCCCGGAAACTCTCGAAGAAGCCGATCTGGCCAAGGGGCCAGACCTCGGGGTCGGAGCGGATGAACAGGAAGACACCCAGCCCCAGGAACAGCAGCGGCCAGTGCCGCGCCCACCCCAGACCGGCGCGGTTGAGCAGGGCGAGCAGACCCACGGCGGTCACGAACAGGCCGGACCAGTGGTGGTTGTATTCCGACCACGCGATGTCATCGGCGTTGCGGGGCGGGATCTGTCCGTCGCCGGGGATGAAGGCGGGCAGGGGTTTGGCGGCGCGTTCCGCGGCCTCGGCGTCGAGGCGGGCCTGCAAGGCGGGCAAAGCGAGGCGATCGTGACCGGGGCTGTTCAGCCGCGGCCATTCCGGCGTGTTGCGCGCCGCGATGTCGGCCCAGGTGGCGCGGTCTTGCATGAGGTCGATGGCGGGGGGGACGGAGGTGAGGGAGGCGGCGGCGAAGAACAGGGCCACGCCGATGCCGATCTCGGCCTCGGCGCAGCGGCGCAGGCGGTTGATCGTGGTGGCGGGATTGGCGCGCAACCGCCGCACCACCAGGAAGTTCAGCCCGCCCAGGGCCAGCAGCATGAGGAACAGGGCGATTTTGGCGCCGACCATGACGCCATAGGCGGTGCCGATGAAGCCGGCCCAGTCGCCAATATAAAGCACGCTCATGGCGATGCCGCTGACCAGGATGCAGGCGACGCCCGCCATCGACATGTGGGAGAACCGGGCGCCGATGGCGCGGAACGACAGCCCGTCATCGGTCCAGGCGAGGGCGGCGACGAAGCTGGGGATGCCGCCGATCCACAGCGCGGCGCCCGCCTGATGCAGGAACGCGGCGGCGAGCAGCGGCGCGCGGCCCTCGACCCGCGCGGCGGCATGGGTGGTCAGCGTGGCGGCGATCAGGATCAGGGCGCTGAGCAGCAGCAGCGGCACGGTTCCCGCGCGCGGGCCGCGCCAGAACAGCAGCGCCGCCAAGGCGAGGCTCGCCGCGATCTTCGCCAGACCCGCCAGCGTGGCGTGCGCGGTGATGGCGCCGGAGAAGCCGATGGTGAGCGTGCCCGTCAGCAGCGCGGTCTGGAGCGTGACGGTCAGGATCTCCGCCGCCGCGAGCGCCACCGCGCTCCAGGCCGCGAGGCGGGCGGTGCGCCGCGCCATGCCGGTGCCGGTCACGGACAGCAGCGGCAGCGCCAGCAGCACCAGGAACAGCACTCCGCCCAATGCCATGGATTGCGCCAGGATGGTCAGCCCGTGGACGACGATGGACAGATAGCCGAACAGGTCGATCAGCAGTGCCACGGGGTCAGCGTTCCGTCACGGAGAACGCGACATCGCCGCGGGTGATGTGCCCGTCGATCGCCAGCACCTGCCAGCGCAGCGTGTGCGCGCCGGGCGTCAGCGTGACGGTGGCGGTCAGGATGTCCGGCGGTCCGCCGGGGTCGATCGGCGTCTCGATCTTCGTCTGATCGGGCCGGGTCAGCGTCAGGCTGGAGCGCGCCTTGTCGATGCGGCTGTTGAACCGCAGCCGCAGCGCCATGGTCCCGGCGGGCACCGTGTCCCCGGCCTTGGGCGTGCTGTCCTCCAGGATCGCATGGGCTTCGGCGGCGTGGGAGAGCAGGGCGAGCCCGCCACCGAGAACGGCGCGGCGCGAGCGGAAACGGAGGGGCACGGGGGGCGGTCTCCTGATTTTGGCCGCCGCCCGCTTAGCCCCCTGGGGGGCGGGAGTCCATGACTGACCCTGGGACCATGGACGCGGGCCGCGCGATCGGCTTGAGTGCGCGCCTCATCACGCACGGGATCACACACCTCGCATGAGCCGCCCGCCGCCCGGCCGCCGCGCCGATTACCGCTGGTTCAACGCCATCACCACGCGATGGATGGACAACGACGTGTTCCAGCACGTCAACAACGTCAATTACTTCTCCTACTTCGACACCGCCGTCACCTATTACGAGATGACCGAGAAGGTCGTCGGTCTGCTGGATGGCCCCATCCATTGCGTGGTGGCCGAGGTGGCGTGCCGCTATCACAGCTCCCTCGCGTTCCCGGACCGGGTGGCGGTGGGCATCCGGGTGGCGAACATTGGCCGCAGTTCGGTGCGTTACGAGATCGGCGTGTTCCGTAACGATGAGGACGTGGCCGCCGCCGAGGGGCATTTCGTGCATGTGTTCGTCGAACGCGGCGCGCAACGCCCGGTGCCGATCCCGGAGGAGGCGCGGGCGGTACTGGGACGGATCGCGGTATGACGCGGTCTGGCACCAGCACCCTCCCATGCTGACCCACCTGACCCTCACGAACTTCAAGACCTGGGCTCGGGCCGAACTGGCGTTCGGCCAGATCACGGGGCTGTTCGGCACCAATTCGTCGGGGAAATCTAGCCTTCTGCAATTCCTGCTGCTTTTGAAACAAACACGGGAGGCGACGGACCGCGCGACCGTGCTGGAGTTCAATGGTCCCTACGTGAATCTCGGGGTCTACCGGGATGTGATCCACAACCACGATGAAACGCACTCGCTGTCATGGGATATCGGGTTTGACCTGGGCAAGGATTTATTCGTGCATTCAGACAAGCCAATGCCTGTGGCGGGGTATAGAATCGTAAAGGTTGGTGGCACCGTCTCGATGGAGAGAATAGGCTTGATCCCAGAAAAACTACAATATGAGATTGGAGGAATTCGAGCGTGGTCATCACAAAAGAAAAAAGGGGAGGCGGCATATAGTCTCATGACTGAAGATCTGGATTTCCCTATCGCGGGGCCTTTTTTTTCAATTAAAAATTCACCATCTCCGATTAAATCTTATATTTTACCCGATAATTTTAAGATTTATTATAATTCTAATCCAAAATCGGAGAGGGCCTTTCCCAATAATTATTACGATCTGCCAAGACTTGAGGTTTCATATGAAGAACAATTCGACGGCATCTTCTATTTGGGACCATTGCGGGAGTATCCGCGACGCGACTACCTGTGGGAACGCTCCCGCCGCGGCGACGTCGGCGTGCGTGGCGAAAACGCGATCGAGGTCATTCTCGCCGCGACGGCGGCAGGCGAAATGCGAAGCCGAAAGCCCAAGGGTAAACGGATGCCGTTTCAGGCGATGGTCGCGTATTGGCTCAAGGAAATGGGGTTGATCCACGATTTCAAGGTCGTAGAGATCGCGCCTGGATCAAGCCGGTGGCAGGCCAGGGTTCAGATACGCAAGGGAGGAACCGAGGCGCTGCTGACCGACGTGGGCTTCGGCGTGTCGCAGGTGCTGCCCGTCATCACGCTTCTGCAATACGTGCCGGAAGGCTCCACCGTGATCCTGGAGCAACCGGAAATCCATCTGCATCCCCTGGCCCAGGCGGGGCTCGCGGATGTGATTGTCGAGACGGCGCTGCACCGGAATTTGCAGGTTGTTCTTGAAAGCCACTCGGAACATCTCCTGCTCCGGTTGCAACGCCGTGTCGCGGAGCAAAGAATGCCCGCCGACAAGCTGAAACTGTATTTTTGCGATGTTGTTAAAAATGAATCCCGTCTGCTTCCCCTGCGCCTCGATCCTTCTGGCCGCATCGAGAACTGGCCAAGAAATTTCATGGGCGATGCGTTCGGGGAAACCTACGCGGCGGAAAAAGCCCGGCTGAGGCACATGGACGCCACGGAATGAAGCGGCGTGTCGTTGACTCCAATGTCGCTGTGGTTGCCAATGGACGCAACACGAATGCAAGCGTGCGGTGCCGGAGCGCGGCCATTGACGCGCTCGCGGACCTCTTGCGGCATGGACGCATCATCGTGGACCAGGCTGGCGCGATGACCAGGGAGTACCGCCGTCATTGCCATCCCAAGGGACAGCCGGGGGTTGGGGACCAGTTTTTTCGTGAAATCCTGATGAATTACGCTGGCGAAAAGGTGGAGCGAATCGATCTCCTCAAGCATGAGGATGGGTCTTTCGCGGATTTCCCCGATGATCCCGCTCTCGTCCACTTTGATGCATCAGATCGTAAATTCGCCGCCGCGGCACGCAAAACCGGTGTGCCGGTCATGAACGCGACGGATTCTGATTGGCTCGATCATCGCGCCGCGCTCATGAACAACGGCATCGCGGTGGAATTCGTTTGTGGCGACTCACTCGGCCAATGGACGACGGCACGGCGGCGCAAACCGCGTGGCCCATGAAACGATGGTGAGAAAGGGAACCCCATGATCCGCCTCCTGCTCACGGCCGCGCTGCTCCTGCTGCCCGTCCTGGTCCGCGCCGAGGTTTCCACGGTGCGGATCGGCGTGCAGCCGGGCATCACGTATCTCGCGCTTTATGTGATGCAAAAGGAGCGATTCCTGGAACGCCGCTCGCGCGAGGATGGTAACGAACTGAAGGCGGAATGGATTGTCTCGGCCAATGGCACCGTGCTGAATGACGCCGTGCTGTCGGGCAACATCGACATCGCGGGCACGGGCATTCCGGCGTTCGTGACGCTGTGGGCCAAGGGGCGCGGCACGGTCGATATCAAGGGCATCGCCGCCTATGGCTCGCTGCCGGTCATCTTGGTCAGCCGCAATCCCACTGTGCGCACCGTGCGCGATTTCACCGCCGCCGACCGGATCGCGGTGCCAGCGCCGAAAGCCTCCATCCAGGCGATTTTGCTCGCCATGATGGCGGAGAAAACCTGGGGGCCGGGACAGCACGGCAGGCTCGATCCGCTGATGATCGGGCTGTCGCACCCGGACGCGATGATCGCCATGCTGTCCGGACAGGGCGAGGTGAACGCGCATTTCACCTCGCCGCCCTATTACCAGCAGGAACTGAAGGCGGCGGGTGCCCATGTCGTTCTGACCAAGGAAGATGTTTTCCCCGGCCCCCTGACGCATGGGATGCTGTGGACCACGGGAAAGTTCCACGCTCAGAATCCGAAGGCGATGCGCGCCTTCCGCGCCGCGCTGGATGACGCCATGGCTTTCATCCACGCCGAGCCCCGCCGCGCGGCCGAGGATTATCTGTCGCTGGCACGGGAAAAAGTGGACGTGGCGGAGGTGGAGGCGATCATCCGCGCGCTTGACGCGCGGTTCGAGACGACGCCGCGCGGCATCCAGGAAATCGCCATTTTCATGCACCGGATCGGCATGATCAAGGTGGCGCCCGCGCGATGGCAGGAGATGTTCTTCCCGGAATACTGGGTCGCGGACGGGAGTTGAGGCGCCGTTGCGTCCGGATCGGCTTCTGCCTGATCCTGTTTGGCGTTGTTGGCATGTGCGGTTCCGTCCTGGCGGTGGGATTGTTTCTCGCGCGGCCATTGACCGCCGTGATCGGCCCGCCGCCGGAGACGTTGCCGGGCGCCGATTCCGTGCGGATCGCCTCCGCGTCGGGTTCCGCGCTGAGCGGCTGGTGGATCGCCGGACGGCCGCGCGGCGGCGCCGTCGTGCTGATGCATGGCGTGCGCTCCAACCGGACCAGCATGATCCGCCGCGCCATCGTGTTGCACCAGCAAGGGTTCTCCGTGCTGCTGTTTGACTTCCAGTCCCATGGCGAAAGCCCAGGAGGGGGGATCACGTTCGGGCGGCTGGAGGCACGGGACGCGGCGGCGGCGGTGGCCTTTGTTCGCGCCCGTCTGCCGGGGGAACGCATCGCCGCCATCGGCGTCTCTCTGGGCGGCGCCGCCGCCGTGCTGGGGGAGAAACCATTGCCGGTGGACGCGCTGGTGCTGGAATCCGTCTATCCCAACATCGACTCCGCGTTGTCCAACCGTCTGCGCACGCATCTCGGCAAGATGATCGGCGCGATGTTCACCCCCCTGCTGACGCCGTTGTTCAAATCCCTCCTGCCTCCCCTTTTGGGCGTTTCTCCGGGCGATCTGCGCCCCGTGGATCGTATCGGCACAGTCACGGCGCCGGTGCTCGTCGCCTCGGGCACGCACGACACCCACACCACGATCGCCGAGGCCGCCGCGCTGTTCGCCCATGCGCCAGAGCCAAAACAGTACTGGGCCGCGCCCGGCGCCACCCACGCCGACCTGGAACGCCAGGATCCCGAGGCGTACTGGCGCGTGGTGCTGCCCTTCCTGAACGAAAGCCTGGGGCGGGATCAGTGATTTCTCGCGCCCTCCGCCCATGGAACCATTCCCCTGACCTGGCCGCGCGCCCTCCGGCCTTATCCTCCCTTATCCGCGGCGGAAACTCCTTTGGACGCCCGGACGAAAAAGAAGTTTGGCCGCGGATAAGGGAGGATGTTCATGATGAGGTCCAATGAACCATTGCGTGCATATAGTGTAATGAACGTGGCGCGTGGTCATGTCAATTTTATTTCTTTATAAGAACGGTATAGCACATGCGCGCGCAAGGGATCGCCCTCGGACAGGTTGGGATGATCGAACGTGATGGAGCGTGTCATGTTGAGATGTTCCGCGAGCGGCCCGCTCACACCGGCACATCGCCCATGACGATGATCCGCCGCATGAACCGCCGCGCGCCCTCGGGATAATCGCCGTTCGCCTTGTGCATAAGGCAACGGTTGTCCCAGATCACGATGTCGCCGGTCCGCCATCTGTGCCGGTAGGTGAACATGGGTTGGGTCGCGTGCGCCACCAGTTCATCGATCAGGCGATGACCCGCTTCCCGCTCCAGGCCGACGATGTGATCCATGCGGTTGCGGCTGATGTACAGCGCGCGGCGCCCGGTTTCGGGATGGGTGCGGACCAGCGGATGCGTCATGGGCGGGCGTTTCGCCAGAAGCTCTGGCGCGATGGTGCGGGTGCGCCCGATATCCGCGCGCGGCGGCTTCATCATATGGACCACCTTCATGCCGTCCAGTTCAGCACGCGTGGCTTCCGGCAGCGCCTCGTAGGCCGCGTACATGTTGGCGTATTCGGTATCGCCGCCGCTGTCTGGCACCACCACGCCATGCAACGCCGTCAACGCCGAGGGCGCGGCCATGAAACTGTCATCGGAATGCCAGGTGGCGCCCGCGATCAGACGCTTGCCGTCGCCTCTGGTGTCGCGATCCTCGCTCGACAGGGTCGTGACGGCCGGGAAACCTTCCACATGCGGAATTTCCGGGCGGATTTCCGGCTCCCCGAACAGGCTGAGCGTGGCGAGGAACGCGCCCGGCCCGGCCGCCTCCTGCCCCCGGATGCACAGCACCTGATGATCGAGCAGCGCCCGCCGCAACGCCGCCGTCACGGCGGGCGAGGGCGGCTGACGCAGATCGAGCCCCTCCGCCGCGACCGCCATGTGAGAGCCCAGTCTGACGAAAACCGGTTTGGTGATGGTCATGGACATGCGCGCTTCTCCCCCCGCGTTCAATCAAACATACCGGATCGAACCGTTACTTCTTCAACAACCCCGCCAGCGATCCGGGCTCGCCCGACAAGGGCTGGATCTCGCCGCGCAGGATTTTCATCACCGTGGCGCGTACCGTATCGTAGCCCGGTTCGCCGACGTAATATTCATAAATAGCGACTTTCCGTGCATTCCCTTCCCCCGCCTCCACCATGTCCAAATGAAACAACTGCCCATCCTGGGCCAGCAGCGCCGTGGCGGCCCATGCTTCCGTGGTGGCCGCGTCGGTGCGCAATACCAGGCCGGTGTCGGGATTCATCAACGGGTCGCCAAGGGAAAACTGATATCGTGTGAAATCACTCCCGCCGCGTCCGAAATGATCGGCGACGAGCAGAGTTTTGTCATTGACCCGGATGCGGTCGCGGATGAAAGTGGCGGTGCGCCGGATGCGCGGGTCGATGGCGCTGCCGATCGCGAGCTTCATGCGCGTGATCGCCTCGTCCCGCTTTTCCAGATCATCCTGCGCCTGGGTGATTTGCACCATCAGTTCCCACGCGGCGGCGAAATTCCCCGTCAGCTTCACCGCCCGCTCCAGCCGCCCGCGCGCCACGTCGATGTTGCCCATGTGGAAATGGATGCTGGCCGCCAGATACAGCGCGTTGGGCTCTTGCGGGTTTTGCGTCAGGATTTGCTCGGTTTCCGCCAGGGCGGCGGCCGCGTCGCCGCGCGTGAAGGCGTCCCTGGCGTGCTCAAGGGTTTGCGCGCGAGCGGGCGAGGCCGCCACCATCACGCTTAACAGAAAAACCACGAAAAGCCTGGACATCACGGCATCTTCTTTTCAGGGACGGAATTCAACAGGGCGAAGGCAACCGGCCGCGCAAGCATACTGCCCGGCGTGTCAGCCCCCCGCGTCGCCGCCAAAGAATCGCAGGAACCAGTTGAGCATTTGTTCCGGCGCTTCCTCGTTCACATAATGCCCGCCCGGCAAAGCCTCGCCGCGCACATCGTCCGCGCGCGGACGCCACAGCCCCAAAGGATCGGCGAAGCGTTTACCAACGCTGCTGTCCGCCCCCCACAGCACCAGCACCGGCATCGGGATTTTACGGCCAAGATCGGCGGTGTCGAGCACGCAATCAATCGCCGCGGCGGCCCGGTAATCGCCGCACGAGCCGCGGATGGTCTTTTCATTGAAGCAACGGACGTACTCGTCCCAGATTTCCGGCGGGATGTGGCTCAGATCGGCGGTGAGTTTCAGCAGTTTCTGGCGCATGAACCAGTCCGCCGGGACGGAACCCAGCATGCGCTCGGGGAAGCCCTGCTTCTGCGCCATGAAGGGCCAGTGCCAGCCGCCAATGGCGCCTTCCTTGTCCATCGCCGCCCACATGTCGAGCGTCGGCACGATGTCGATGATCGCCGCTTTCATGACTTTGCCGGGATGATCGAGGCACATGCGATGCACCGTGCGCCCGCCCCGGTCATGACCCGCGACAAAGAAACGATCAAAGCCCAGTGCCTTCATCACCTCCACCTGGTCCTGAGCCATCGCGCGGAAGGAATAATTGGCGCTGTTCGGCTCCTCCGGCGGGGCTGAACTGTCGCCGTAACCGCGCAAATCGGCGGCCACGACATGGAACCGTTCGGCCAGCCTGGGCGCCACCTTGTGCCAGGCCACATGCGTCAGCGGATTGCCATGCAGCAGCAGCAATGGCGGCCCGTTCCCGCCATGACGCAGGCGGATGCGCGCGCCGCTCGTCTCGATGTCGGTCAGCGTGAAGCCGGGCATGATGTCCATGGTGGTTTCCTGGGTGAGTGGCGCCGCGGTGAAGGACACGAAGTATGTCACCCGTCCGGACGATCCGCCACCGGCGAACTGGCGGACCAGCGGACGGGCGGGCGGACTTCACACCCACATCAGCCACGCCGTCCCCATCGCCAGCGTGATCAGCGTCAGCGGCGCCCCCACCCGGAAATGATCCCAGAATCCGATCTCGATGCCGCGCGCGGCGGCTTTGCGCGCCACGATCAGGTTGGCGATCGAGCCGGGCAGGGTGAAGTTGCCCGCCAGCGTGGACGCCATGGCGATCGTCAGCCACGCGGTATTGTGATCGGGCAAGTCTTCCACGAACGGCCTGAGCATCAGCACCGCCGGGACATTGCTCACCAGGTTCGAAAGCACGGCGGTCACGGCGCTCAGGACGGGGAGATGCTGAAGATGCAACTGGCCCGCCGCGGCGATCAGGTCCGGGGTCAGCAACGCGCGTTGCGCCCCGGCGGCGATGATGAACAGACCGGCGAACATCAGCAGCAGCGGCCAGTCGATCTCGGCGTGGACGCGGGCGCTTTTCACCCGTCCCGTCAGCAGCAGGCAGCCGCCCACGAAGATCGCCGCCCTGGCCGGGGGCTGGCCAGCGAAAAACAGCCCGACCATGACCGCCGCCGCCAGCAATGCCCGCGCCACCAGCACGCGATTGACCCGCGTCGCTGGCGCCGCCGCCGTCACGGGACAGGTGGCGGCGAGATCCTTGCGGTGCGACAGCATCACCAGGAGGACGGTGATCACCAGCCCGGCCAGCGCCACCGGCCCGAGCACCAGGGCGAAGCGGGCATAGGGAATGCGGGAAAAATTCCCGATCAGCATGTTCTGCGGATTGCCGGTGAGGGTGGCGGCGGACCCCATGTTGGAGGCCATCGCCACCGCCAGCAGATAGGGCATTGGCCGCAGCCCCATCCGCGCCGTCAGTTCCAGCACCAGGGGCGTTAGCACCAGGCAGATCGCGTCATTCACCAGAAACGCGGAAAACACGCCCGAGGCCGCCGTCACCGCGCACAACAAAATCCAGGGCCGCCGGATGCGCCGGGCGGCCCACAGAGTAACGAGTTGAAAGAAACCGGACAGGCGCAAACTGGCCACGACGATCATCACGCCCAGTAATAATGTGAGCGTGTCGAGGTCGATCGCCCGGTAGGCTTCCTCCATCGGCAACGCGCCCGAGGCGACCATCAGGCAGGCGCCCGTCAGCGCCACGCCAGCGCGGTCGATGCGCAGTCCCGGCACCTTGCCGATGGCGATGGCGAGATAGCTCGCGACGAAGATGATGGCGGCGGCGGCTTTGTGAGCTTCACCGTCAACCCAGGGACTGATGGATAGCAGGCCTGGAATCGCCGCGGCGGTCAGCGCGATGCCCGTGACGGCCACCGCCAGCACCCCCCCCGCCACGCCAGTCCAGGCGCGGCGCGTGGCGGGCCTGGGACTGTCCGGGCCAGTGCTGTCCGGGCCAGTGCTGTTCAGGCTGGTCTTGTTCAGGTGCTGTTTTCCGGTTCAGACCGCCGTGCCACCGGCAGGAACAACCGCGCCATGGTTTCCTCACCTGGTCCCATGCTGAACACCAGCCGCGCGTTCATCGCCCGCGCCAGACGTTGACTGAGCACCAGGCCCATGACGGAGGGCATCAAACGCTCGACACTGGCTTCATGGGCCGCCTGAAACGCGCCCGGCGGCCGGGTGCCGGTGTCGGTGATCGCGACGCGGACATGGCCGTGCTGCCCGGTGACATGGACCGCGACGCGGCCGCCGGGCGCGGTATGGGTGATGGCGTCCGCGAGCAGGTTCTCGACGATCCGGCGGACAGCCCAGGGATTGGCGTGGACGAGGGGGAGGGGGGCAAGGGTGAGGGTCAGGCCGATCTGACGGGCGGCGGCGCCGGGGCGGTCAGCCTCCACCATCTGGCGCAGCAGCATGCCCAGATCGAACGGCTCGGCGCGGATGGATTTCGCCTCGAACTGCGTCAGATCGACGAGGTTGTCGATCGTCGCCACCAGACGCCGGCCGCCGCTCCGCACCATGCGCAGCGCCATCTTTTGGTCGGGCCGGCTGTCCGCCGCCACCAGTTCCAGCATGCCCAGAATGGAATGGAGGGGCGCGCGGATTTCCTGGCTGAGGTTGGTCAGCACCTCGGTCTTCATGCGTTCGGCCGCTTCCGCCCGGCTGGTTTGCGCGGCCAGGAGGTCCTGGGTCAGGCGCGCGTGGTGGACGAAGGCCGTGGTCGCGAGCACGGCGCAGAGCGACACCGCGCGGTTGACGATCAGGCTCGTGGTGTCGGGGTCGATGACCGGGAAGAAGGCGCCGGCGGCGACCATCACGGTGGCGAGAGTGGAGAGAATCCAGATGGCGCGTTTGTCGCGATGGAACACCGCCGTGCCGACCAGCGGCGCGTAAAACACCCCGAAAGCCAGCGTGTTGGTCGAGGTCAGATCGGCGATGAACGCCACCAGGCATCCGGCGTAGATGACCGGCACCAGCCAGATGGCGCGATGGGTTTGCCGCAGGCTCATCAGCCGCATGGCGTCGCGCGGCGTGGCATTCGTGTGTCCGGCCAGCCAGTACGTCCAGGTGGGAGAAGGCATGGGAGGGTTCCGGTGCTAATGGCTTTGCATGCGCAACCATTCGGTCAGCACGGCGGCGCCGTCAAGGAAGTCCTCGATCGTCATCGCCTCATGCGGGTTGTGGCTGCCATTGGTGTTCCTGACGAAAATCAATCCCATCGGCACGCCGCACGCGGCGAAGGCGGCGGCGTCATGCGAGGCCGGACTGCCAAGGTCGATGGTGGGGATGCCAAGCGCGGCGGCGCTTTGGGTCAGGGCGGCGCGGATGCCAGGATCGACGGACCCGGCGGCGGCGCGGGCCTTGGGGCCGCGATGGAAGCGGACGCCGCGGCGTTGCTCCACGGCGGCGATGATCGCGTCCACGCGCTGGTCCAGTCCGGCGAGCACCGCCTCATCGTAAGCGCGGACATCGAGGCTGAAATGGAACGTGCCGGGCACGATGGTCAGACCGTGGCGGGCCACGTCGGTATGGAAGCGGCCGATGGTGCAGGCCATGGGGATGCCGCGCGTATCGTATTCCTCCCACAGCGCGTCGAGCGCCATGGCGAAGTCGGCGCCGGCCATCGCGGCGTCGCGGCGGAAGCGGCGGGGCAGGCCGACATGGTCGTCGCTGCCCTCGATCCGCGCATCGGGATAGCGGAAATTGCCGGGGATGCCGGTGCCGATGCCCACCGCGCGGCGGGCTTCGACGAGGCCGGGGGCCTGTTCGATGTGCAGTTCCAGGAAGGCGTGCAATTGGGCGGGGTCGAAATGCCGTTCCCCCGCGCGCATGCGCGCCGGATCGCCGCCGCATTCCGCGATGTGCTCGGCCAGGGTGCGCCCGGTATCGACGCGCCGGGCTTCCAGGCTGCCGTCCGGCAAGGTGCCCAGGGCGGCGCGGCTGCCGATGTAGGAGACCTGGAACCAGACGCTTTCCTCGGCGCGGATACCCATGATGGTGAGGTCATGCGGCAAGGTCACGCCCAGGCGGCGCAGGGCCTGGATGGCCACGAGACCGGCGGCGACTCCGGCGGCGCCGTCGAAATTGCCGCCATGCGGAACGGAGTCGAGATGCGAGCCGACGACGATGCGTTTCGCCGCCGGATCGTGTCCGGGCAGGGTCATGTAGAGATTGGCCGCGGCGTCACGGTCGATCGTGAGCCCCATCGCCGCCGCCGCCGCGGCACAGGTGGCGTGGCCGCGTTGTTCTCCGGGACCGTAGGTGTCGCGGGAGACGCCGGGTTCGTCGAGGCCGTCGCGGCGCAGTTGAGCGAACAGGGTTTCAACGAAATCCCGTGATGCCAGCACGGCGGTTTTTGTCTGATCCGGACTCATCGGTGCTGTCCCTCGCGTCATGAGGGGACTGCATAGACGGAATCGGAGGCGGCGTTCAATCGCGCGCGCGGGATGCGCCTTCGTCGCGGGAACCATCCCTGGCCTGAGCGATTGCATCTGGGCACGCACCGGCCGGGAAATGGTAAGGGCCATGACGCGCCGCGCGCGACCAGGAGCGAATGACAATGGAAGACCATGTTTACAAAATCATCGAGCTTGTCGGTTCCTCGGAAACCGGTGTGCAGGACGCGATTGAAAACGCCATCAACCGCGCCGCCAGGACGATCCGCCATCTGCGCTGGTTTGAGGTGACGGAAACCCGCGGCCACATCAAGGATGGCAAGGTGGAGCATTATCAGGTCATGCTGAAGGCCGCGTTCACACTTGACGAAAATGAAGAGCATTGAACGGAAAGAGGTGTTTTAGAGCCTGTTTGACTCCGTTCTTCAGTCCGTGAGAACGAAAGGCTGTTTTTTAACACAGATTTTTAAGGCGATATCACGGATTACACAGAGCGTGGCGGCATCGCCGCGCGCCAGTCTTTCCCTTCGCGGTGGCGGACGGGCCTCCGGACGCTTCGCGCGGAGAAAAGAACTCCGTGTAATCCGCTAAATCGCCTTGAAATCTGTGTTAAAAAGCAGCCTTTCTACCCCACCGGCCAGTGAAATACAGTCGAGCAGGCTCTTAAACAGAGTGATGGGGAAAAGTTTTTTGAACAGAGTTTCAGTTCTACCGCGATGTTCTGATTTCACGAGAGCGTGTTTTTTGATTTCATGACATCGTGTTTAATTTCATGGCCGCGGATTTAAAGAGTGATGGCGTAAGCTTTTCGCTTTTCCCCGTTATCACCGGCTTCTGCACGCCAACCTCCGGCTTTTCCCCGTTATCCGCTGGCCTGGCCGGGGAATGACGGGGAAAAGCGAACATCTGTTTCTCCGGCGGCTTTATCATGATGCCTGTGCGGCCAGGCCGGGGGATGACGGCATGTATCAGCCCTTAAGCATGCTGGTATACCGCGTATGCGCGAAAATCCGGCAACCGGAGCGGCTGTATGATCCTCGCGCTCGCCTGTCCGCGCCGTGCCGGAGGAAAGACGGAAAATACACCACAAAGGCACAAAGGATTTCCCGTGAATGCAACAGGGTGACCTTTGTGTCTTTGTGCCTTTGTGGTGTATTTTCTGTTGGCCGCGGTCCAAAACCAGGTGCCGGGCCATGCGTGCCGGCAGACTTTGAACCGCTCCGGTTTTTCGTATGAACGGGGTATGACTAATTTTCCCTTCCCTGACCGCCGCGAGGATGGCTGAGGTTGTGCGGCCCAGCTCCAATCCGCTATGCGCCATGACAGTGGACGCACGGAGGGACGGGAGATGACACAAACCGCTGACAGCACACGCGATCTGCTGCGCGAAACCGCGACGCGGCAGTTCCAGGATTTGTGCCAGCCGGCCGCTCTCCGCGCGGCTGAGACGGGGGCATGGCCAAAAGCCTTGTGGGATGCCGTGGAGGAAACCGGGCTGCCGCGTGCTCTGGTGCCTGAAGCCGCTGGCGGGCATGGGGTTGATTTCGCCGATGCCATGGTCATCGTCAGCGCCGCGGGCCGGTTCGCGCTGCCCTTGCCGTTGCCGGAAACGATGCTGGCGGGATGGCTGCTCGCGCGGGCCGGAGTGCCGGTTCCCGAGGGGCCGCTGACCATCGCATTGGTTGATGACCGTCCGCAAAGGCAAACCCCCGTCCAGGCCACCCGCGTTCCCTGGGGACGGGATCACACCACGATCGTCGCCTTGGATGAGACGGGTCATGTGACCCTGTGGCCCCGTGCCTTTTGCCGCGTCACCCCAGGGGAAAACATCGCCGGAGAACCCAGGGATACGATTATGTTCGCAGGAGAACCCGGCCCGCGAGGAAACGCGCGCCTCCATCGTCACGAGCCCCGCGCCCTGGGCGCCGTGCTGCGCGCGCAGCAAATCGCCGGTGCGCTGGAACGCCTGACGGAAATGACGGTCCAGTACGCGCTCGATCGCGTGCAGTTTGGCCGTCCCCTGGGGAAATTCCAGGCGGTGCAGCAGAACCTGGCGATTCTGGCGGGCCAGACCGCCGCCGCCCGCGCCGCCGCCGACATGGCCGCCGAGGCGGTGGGCGACACGCTCCGCCTGCTGCCCATCGCCGCCGCCAAGGCACGCTGCGGCGAGGCCGCCGGGATCGGCGCCGCCATCGCGCATCAGGTGCATGGGGCGATTGGCTTCACGCATGAGCACAGCCTGCATTTCCTGACGAAGCGGCTGTGGTCCTGGCGCGATGAATTTGGCAATGAAACCGTGTGGAACCGCCTGCTTGGCCATCACATGGCGCGCGCGGGGGCGGAGCATTTCTGGGCGGAGATCACCGCCGCCTGATCCTGCCACGGCGGTGAGAAAGAGTGTTCAGGCCGGCACTTGTTCCTCATGCGCCACGGCATAATCGCGCAGTTTCGGGATATCGTGCAGCACCACCCGCGCGCCGCGCGTCTCGACGCCGATGCCGCGCAAAGTGGCGAAGGCGCGCGACAAATTTTCCTGACGGCATCCCAGACGGGCGGCGAGCAGGCGCTTGTCGAACGGCAGACGCAGCGTCGCTGACTCGCCCGCCTGGTCCTGCACCAGTTCCAGCAAATAATGACCGAGCCGTTGCGCCGTGGTGCGCAGCTTGAGGTCGCAGACCTGTAGCACCAGGGCGCGGAACTCCATCGCCTCGGCCCGCAGCAGCGCGCTGGCCAGGGAAGGTTCCCGCGCCACCAGAGCCCGCAAGCCCGCGCCATCGATCAGGATCATGCGGGACGCGGCCACGGTTTCCGCGCCAGTCAGCGCCGGAAGCTGGGTGAGGATGGTCGCGAGCCCGGCGTGACCCGAGGGCTGCAAGACTTCCACCACCGTGACCGTGCCATCGGGGGTGGTGCGGAACATGGACACCTGGCCCGAGATCAGCACACAGAAATGCGCGTTGAGATCGCCCTGGTTGAACAGCCGCGCTCCTGCCTCGACGACGCGCGCTTTGGCGATCAACGCGAGCCCATGCAGCACCTCATCGTCCAGATCCATGAAAATGTCTGCCTCGCGCATCTGGTCCACGGTGGGATGCCCGGCGGTGGGATGCCCGGCACCGGACAGGACGGAAGACGCGGTGAGCTGATCCATGCGTGATCTCACATCGGAATAATGGATGTTCAAGGAGATAGTCTCACAATGTGCGACATTGCGTTCATCGGATGACAGAACCATGGCATTCAGGATTAGCCTTGGTCAATGGATATTATAAGGTGATGCGCGGGATTTTCAGAGAACGCGATTTTTGGAGATGGGGATGACCTGCCCTTGTGCCATCCCTCGTCCTCATTCTGGCGGCCGGGGCCGCGGAGGAGTACACCGCGTTTCCCGCCCATGCCGTTGAGGGCGTCAATCTGGAGAGCAACGATGAAGGCGATGGTCTGCGAGGCATTTGGTGGTCCAGAAGTGTTGGCGTATCGCGATCTGCCCGACCCGCCACCCCCTGGACCAGGAGAGATTCAGGTCAGAATCAGGGCGCGCGGAGTGCAGTACGTAGATGTCTTAATGCTCGCCGGGCAGTATCAGTTCCGTCCCGATCCACCTTTTATTCCGGGCGGCGAGGCGGCGGGCGAAATCACCGCCATCGGGCCCGGCGTCACCGGCTTCGCCCCCGGCGACCGCGTCATGTCCCGCCACACCCTGGGCGCCTGCGCCGAACTGGGCAACGCGAAGGCGGCGCTGTGCGACCGCGTGCCGGAGGGCATGAGTCTGGAGGAAGCGGGCGTGTTCCGCGGCGCCTACAGCACGGCGTATCACGCTTTGTTACAGCGGGGACGGCTCCAGGCGGGTGAGTGGGTGCTGGTGCATGGCGCGGCGGGCGGCATCGGCATCGCCGCCATCCAGGTCGCCAAACTGTACGGCGCCAAAATCATCGCCACCGCCAGCGATGAGAAAAAGCGCGCCGCCTGCCTGGAGGAAGGCGCCGACCACGCCATTCCTTACAGCGGCGGTTTCACGGACGCGGTGAAAGACCTCACCGGCGGACGCGGCGTCGATATCGTCTACGATCCGATCGGCGCCAAGGTGTCCGATGAGTCGTTGCGCTGCCTCGCCTGGGGCGGACGCCTGCTGATCCTTGGCTTTCTGGGCGGCGGCCCCACCAATATCCGTAGCAATTATTTGCTCATCAAGGGCATCGACGCCATCGGCGTGCGGATCGGCGGGCTGAACGAGGCCAATCCGGCGCTCGCCCTCGCCAACATGAAGACACTGACGGCGCTGGCGGGGGAGGGGAAGCTGAAGCCGCGCATTTCGCACCGTTTCCCGCTGGAGCAGGCGGCGGAGGCGCTGCGGGCGGTGATCGATCGCGCCGTCATTGGCAAGGCGGTACTGGTCAGTTAACCTCGCCGGAGCCTTGGGGAGAGAACCGCATGGACCGCGCCACGTTCGAGGCCTCGCTGACGCGCGAGGGCTTCGAGATCGTCATCAACACGATGAAACCCGGCGCCGTGAACGCTGAACACGCCCATGGTTTCGATGCCCGCCTGATGGTCGTCGATGGCGTCATGACCATCATCCGCGACGG
>JAYVCG010000310.1:0-8291 GCA_043750075.1 Acetobacteraceae bacterium
CGAACTCAACGCCACCCCCTCCCAGCCCCGCGCGTATTTCGGCGAAAGCGTCGCCAGGATGCCCCTGCCCGGCCAGTGAAGGAATAACGGGAGAGAAGCCCGTCATCGTTTCAACCCCCTCACGAAACCCCACGCCACGCGCACCGCCCCGGCGGCGATCAGATCGACATGCCCGGCCTCGGGGGCGATCCACAGGGCTTTGGGCTCCGGCGCCGCGTCATGCACGGCGCGGCCCATCGCCACCGGCACGATGCCGTCGCGCGCGCCATGCATCACCAGCACCGGCGCCCGCGCCCGCCCGATCACGGCGAGGGTATCGAAACGATCCCATAACAGCGCATCGACCGGCAGGAACGGATACCGCCGCGCCGCGATCCCGGCGATGCTGGTATAAGGCGATTCCAGCAGCACCGCCGCCACCGCCTGTTCCGCCGCCAGCCGCGCCGCGAGGTTGGTGCCAAGCGATTCCCCCCACAGCAGAATACGCCCCGCGGGAAACCCCATGGCCTGGAGGGCCGCGAAACCGGCGCGGGCGTCGGTCAGCAGCCCGGCCTCGGACGGATGGCCGGGATTGCCGCCATAGCCGCGGTATTCCAGCAGCAGCACGCCCCATCCCGTCGGCGCGAGAACCTCCAGACGGTAAGCGCGATGGCCGATATGACCGGCGTTGCCGTGCAGATACAGCACCACCGGGCCATCCGCCTCCGCCGGGGGTCTGTACCAGGCCAGCAAGGACAGCCCATCCGCGGTGGGCACGGACACCTCACGCGCGCCCGGCGCCAGCGCGCGCGTGAGGTCGGGCGGCGTGTTGTCGGGCCGGAACAAGATCCGCCGCTGGAACGCGAACAATGCCAGCAAGACCAGCCCATACAGAACGGCCAGCCCCATGAGGCCGGTCAACGCGACACGCATTCTTTTTCCCTTTTTCCCGCGCCCCGGTGGCTGGCACGCGGGCCGCATGATAAAGCCCAGAGACCGATCGTCGAGAGAGGATACAGACATGATCCGCGTTCCCATGGCCCGCCTGGCGCTCGCGCTTCTGCTCATGGCGCCCCTGTTCATGAAGCCATGGGCGGCAAACGCCCGCGTGCTGGAAGCGGGACCGGGCAAGCCGTTCAAACAGCCCAGTGAGGCGATCGGGGCGGCGGGCCCCGGAGACACGGTGCGGATCGCGCCTGGCGAGTACTTCGATTGCGCCTTCGTCCGCCAGGATGGCCTGATCATCGAGGGCGCCGGCCCAGGGGTCATTCTCACTGACAAGACGTGCGGCGGGAAGGCGCTGCTGGTGATCAGCGGCGCCAATGTCACCGTGCGGAACCTGACCTTGCAGCGCGCCCGTGTGCCGGACCGCAACGGGGCGGGCATCCGGGCGGAGGGCGGCGACCTTCTGGTGCAAAACACCCAGTTCATCAACAACGAGAACGGGCTCATGTCGGCGGCCAATCCCGCTGCCTCCATCCGCGTCCTCAACAGTCAGTTCATCGGCAACGGCCGCTGTCTCGGCTCCTGCTCGCATGGCATCTACGCGGGTCAGATCAAACTCCTGCGCGTGGAAAAGTCACGCTTTCTCGACACGCATGAGGGGCATCACATCAAATCGCGCGCCCTGCGCACGGAGGTGATCGAGTGCGACATCCAGGATGGCCCCACCGGCACCTCCAGCTATTTGATTGAGATACCGAATGGCGGTTCCCTCCTCGCCGAGCGGAACAGGATGCAAAAGGGCGCGCTCAGCCAGAACCAGGGCAACACCATCTCCATTGGCGCCGAGGGCGTCAGCCAGCCCACGGCGGAAATCACCCTCCGCGGCAATGTCTTCGCCAACGATCAGGGCCGGGAAACGGTGTTCGTGAACAACCTGACCGCGACCCGCGCCCAGTTGAGCGGCAATGTGTTCAGGGGACAGGTCAAACCGCTGGTGGGGGATGGCGACAGCCGGTGAGGCTGGCAACGGCGTCTTCCCTTCCCCGCGCGCCCATGGTCAGATCGCCGCCTTCGGGGAGGCACCGCGATGTTTCAGATCAAACACCTGGATCACCTCGTCCTGCGGGTCAGCGATCTTCAGGCGACGATGCGTTTCTATGTCGATGTGCTTGGCTGTTCGGTGGAGAAGGTTCAGGAGCAACTGGGGCTGTATCAACTCCGCGCCGGCAGCGCGCTGATCGACCTCGTGCCCATCGACGGCGAACTGGGACGCAAGGGCGGGGCCGCGCCGGGGAAGGAGGCCCGCAACCTCGATCATTTCTGCCTGCGGGTGGAGCCTTACGACGCCGACGCCATCATCGCCCATCTGAAACGCCATGGCGTGGAAACCGGCCCGCCCGCCTCCCGCTATGGCGCGGAGGGCCAGGGGCCGTCGATCTATGCTCAGGACCCTGAGGGCAATGTCGTGGAACTCAAGGGTCCGCCCTGGCCGCCCGGCACGTCCGCCTGAGACGGCACGGGCTGAGACCCGGCGACGGGCCGGGACGCGACGGATTGGGGCGCCTCCGCCTGAGACAGCACGGGCTGAAACCCCGTGACGGGCTGGGATGTGGCCGATTGAGAACCGCCAGACTGAGAACCGCCAGACTGGGGCGCCGCGACGGGCTCCCCCGGCTGCACCACGTTGGGCGCCTTCGTCCCAGGATCGGCGGGCACCGTGTAGTCCACCACGATCCGCGCCTGGGCGCCCGCGATGACCAGCACCTTCTGGCCGATCTTCAGCGGTTTCAGGTCTTTCTGCGTCACGCTCACCATCTCGCCATTGGGTTTGCGGACGATGTATTCGAAGGCATCGGTGTCGCTGACCACATGCTCGCTCGCCACCCCGGCCAGCCCGCCCAACAACGCGCCACCCAGGGAGGCAAAGGCGCTGGTGGGGCCGAGGCCCACCTGCGCGCCCGCCAGCCCGCCCGCCGCGCCCCCCGTGACCCCGCCCGTGGCGCCCGAGGCAGTGATCCGCACCGGCCGCACCCCCGCCACCACCCCTGACTCCACCTTGCTCGCCTGCTGGGCCGCGTTGGTGGCGTAAACATCGGGCGAATAGCGCGGGCCGCACCCGGCCAGCAGCGCGCCCGCCAGAAGGCACAGCGGCAGGGCGCCGCGAGGAGGTTCATGGTTCCTTGTCATGGCTCTACAGATTGACGAAACCGGGTCCGCGTCAATCCCTGGGAGGCGCATGGGCCTTGGAAAGAGGATGTGGAGTGTATCCAGGGCGGAATGGCGCTCCGCCTTTTGCAAGCTCAGCAAATTTTCCTGGAATACCGGATTGTTGAGATCGAGCCTGACCAGAACCTCTGTATCAGGCATCGTCACGAAGTTTCACCAGAAAATCGTCAACACCATCATCAGCCGGCGCCTGGGCGCGCGCCCAGGCCAGGGCATTTTCCAGGTCGGAGGCGGCGCGGGGATGGTCGAGCCAGCGTTCGTTGTCGGGCACGACGGTCGCTGTTCTGATCAGCCAGACGCCGGGCTCCCGCTCCTCCACCAGCACCTGCCGCCCGGCGAAATGCTTGCCCAGGGAGATTTGTCCGTTCGATCCAATGGTTTTGATGGTCGGACCGGCTGTTGAGGATGCTCCCATCGTGGCCTCCCGTGACTGTTCGCACGCTGGCACCATGGCACGATATGGCCCGCCGCGCCAAAACAAATCCTCTCCTGGTGGTGGCCGGGCGTTCCGGGCACGCGAGCCATGGGCGAACCGCCTGATGTGCCTCTCACCGGTTGACCGCCCTCCCCGTCTGCTCCCACCATCAGCCGCGGGATTACAGGCCGCACTGCATTTCATCCTTGCAATCCCAACCCAAAATCCCGAATCTGTCGGCACCATGAATGAAATACCTCCTCCCAAAACGCTGACCGGTGAAACCCAGCCCACCCTCAGCCCGTCTGAGATCCGGCCAGTGGTGATCGTCGCACCCGACGCGGGTGATCCGCGGGACTTCGTGGTGGTCCGCGAGCTGGATGACACCGACGCCGATTACCAGGCGCGCATGGACCTGTTCAGCCTTTTACTCGACCCCACCAGGAAAGGTTGAGTTCGTTCCCGTTTCGCGCCGGGGATTTTGTCTGGTGCGCCTTCCCGGAAAGCGAACATCCGGTAAAGCCCAGTGACCATCCGCACATTGGGTATGTCCTGGCCGTGGCCGCGCCCAAACCAGCCCCCGGCGGGTCCACGCGTCCGCCCCCCTCCGCCGCGCATCAGGCGATCATTGCCTACACGACCAGCCAGCCCTGGCCGCACGCTTCCGGACGGCCAGGGGTGATTGCCTTCTCCGCGGAGCAGGCCGCGACCCTTGGCCAGCAGCGTCCGTTCGTGTTGCATCTGTGGCGCGTCGCTTATCTTCCGGTCACATGGTCCTGGTTCCCGCGCCTGTCCATGCCCGGCGGCGGCGTGGCGGGCAGCGCGCCACAGACCCTCCGGCGAGAGCTTGAGACCAGGACCATGGATGTTTTCAGACGCCATGCGGAGAATGTGGAGCAACTGGGTCCCCTCCGTCCGGCACGTCCGCGCTGACCCATCACCCCACCCGTTGACCCCACTCCCCGCCTGCTCCCACCATCAGCCGCGGGATCACGCACGAACACCGCGCACCGGGGAATGAACCGCGATGGACCTGAACCTCACCGGCAAGATCGTCCTCATCACCGGGGCCAGCCGGGGCATCGGTCTCGCCACGGCCCAGACTTTCGCGGCGGAGGGGTGCCGCCTGGTGCTGTCGGCGCGGTCCGCCGGACCTCTGGCGGAAACCGGGGCCGCGTTGCGCGCCACGGGCGCCAATGTCGCCACCCATGCCGCCGATGTCACGAAACCCGAACAAGCGGCGTCCCTCGTCCAGGAAGCCGTCACCGCGTTCGGCGGCATCGACATCCTGATCAACAACGCCGGTGGCGGCGGCGGCGGGCCGCGCATCGAGGGCAGCACGGATGAGGACTGGCGCACCGTGCTCGACGCCAATCTGGTGCAGACGGCGCGGATGATGCGCCTCGCGTTGCCACACATGAAAGGCCGCGCCGGGGCCTGCGTCATCAACGTGGCGTCGATCTCAGGCTGGAGCCCGCAACTGGCGATGTCCGGCCAGTACGGCGCCGCCAAGGCCGCCCTCATCTTCAACACCGAACGCTGGGCCCTGGAGTTCGTCCCGCACGGCATACGGGTCAACACCGTCTCGCCGGGCTCGATCCTGGTGCCGGGCAATGGCTGGGACCGCTACCGTCTCGCCAACCCCGCGTATTACGAGGACTATGTCCGCAACGGTTTCCCCATGGGCCGTCTGGGCGGCGCCGCGGAGGTGGCGGATGTCATCGTCTTCACCGCCTCCCCCCGCGCGCACTGGATCAACGGGCGGAACGTGCCGGTGGACGGGCTGGAGCAGCCTTACCCCCCGCTCGACCGCCGCCCGTTCTGATCCGGCGGCGCAGGGAGGAACGGACCACTGCCCGGCTTTTTATCCGGCATCCTCGCCCCTGACGGTGACGCGGCCACCCACATCGCCGCGACCGAGACCGAATCCCGCGGAAACGGCGGCGCGGCGGCCATGACCGCCGCCGCCACGGCTTCCCCCGGCCACGATACCCCCCCGGCCAGCGCCCAAGCCTGCCCCCACGGCGGGCATTCCACCGGAGTCCGGACCGTGGCTGGGATTGAGACCGGCGCCTGAACCGGAGTGGCGATCAGGCCATGCGCCGGGGCTGGAATGGGGGATGCAACCGGAGGCACGGCCGTGGTTAAGGCCGATGCATGAACCGGCGCTGGAATGGGCGTTGAGGCCAGGGCCGGGCTGGAGGCCGATGCCTGAACCGGCGCTGGAGAGGGAGTCCGGCCCGAAGCCGGAGTTGAAGCCGATGCCTGAACCGGGCTTTTAGTCCGTGCCGGGGGCGCGGCGCGGGTCTGGACCGGTGCCTCCACCGCCTGCCCTTCCACCGCCTGCTCTTCCACCGGCCGTGCCCGCGCGAGGCGGAGTTCCTTCAAAAACCCCATCATCGCCCGGTCGAGCGAAACCACCAGGGCCTTTGTCCGTGCTCTGACCGTGCCCGCCGCCTCGCCCATCACGTCGCGCGCGGTGTCGAGGATCAGGGCCGCGTGCGTGACCACCATGCCGGCGAGCATGATCTCCACCGGATCGCGCGGCTGGAACGCCATCACCTCATGCTCCACGGCATGGGCGCGGGCGTCGCGCCGCGCCGGGGTCTCGCCCGGCCGGCCGCACAGCGCCTCAACCAACCCTTGCATCATGTACTGGGCCACGGACTGAGGGAGGAGATGCGGGATGGCGGTCATGGGATAAAAGCCTACACGTTAAGGTTGTAGGCTTTTTTTCATGATTATGGTGGCGCGTCAAGGGAAATGATCCCTTTACCCGCCGGCGGCAGAGGGAGGACGCGGCGCTGGCCCTTATACCAGCCACCCTTATCTCTGACGTACTGGCCCTCGTTCCTCTGACGTACCGGCCCCCGTTCCTCTGACATAGGGGCCCTCGTTCCTCTGACGTACCGGCCCTTGTTCCGTCATCCTCCGGCCCGGCCGGAGGATCTCTCGCGGCACGGTGCCTGGCCAGATCCCCCGGCCGGGCCGGGGGATGACGGTGAAGTAGCCGGGGGATGACGGTGAAGTATAAGTACGTCAGCGGTTCGGTCAGTTGGTATTACATCACCGACTTCAGCGCGGAGGACATCGTCGCGCAGAACCCGGCGAACGTGGAACTGATCCGCGCGCTACTGGGCGCCACCATGGCGACACCGGTGCCGCTGGTCAGGGTCGCGAGAAACGCGGCGTAGGCCGCCTGATCAGACCCATTCGTACTGCCTGAGTAATAAATCGTGCTGACGGAAATCCCCGCCGCCCTGGCGACGGCGGCCTGGTTCTGCGCCATCGTCAGCAGATCGGCGTCGGTGCAACTGTTCGTGCAGGTGGGCGTCGGCGATGTGGGCGTGGGATAGATCCCGTCCGCCATCGTATAGGTCACGCCGGTACGCGCGTTTGGCACACCGTCCGTTATGATGACCATGCTCTTGCGGGTATTGTTGAAGGACGCATTGCTGAAGATCTGAATCGCCGCGTAGATCCCGGACGCGGCATTCGAACCCCCGCACGGCGGCCCGCCCGGCTGGGTACAGGCTTTGAGCTGGCCGATGGCGGTCCTGTACGCCGCTTTGTTCTGCTTCGCGAGCCCAGGGGGCAAGGGAATGGAAGAACGTCCGTTGAAGCCGACGATGCCAAAATTCGACGTGAGAGCAGAAGAATCCGCCACGCAATCCAGGATCGCGCTCGCCGCCGCCTGCTGATTGGTGATCGAGGGCGCGAACGATCCGCTCAGATCGCTGACGATCAGCGTGTTGAATGCCTGCCCGGTTCCGTAACTGGCGATTGCCGTCGTCGTGAGGTCCTTGGTCGGCTGGCCGAGGATACCGCCGAAGAACAGGGTGACGGGATTGCTGTTGGCGATGGAGTTGATGCCGGTGACCTTGACCGCGTTGGGCGAGGTGCCGCCGCTCGTGGCCAGGCTGGTGAAGGTGGAGACCGTGGAATCCCAGTTGCCCAGTACCACGTTGCCCGCCGGGACGACGGTGCCATACTGCGCGGCGGGCATGTTCGCCGTCGTGAAGGTCTGCGCGATGGAGATGATGGCGGTGCTCGAATTGTTGCCGGAACTGTAATAGGTGCTCAGCCGGTTGCCCGCCGCCAGGGCGGCGGCCTGCACGGTCTGATTCAACAACAGATTGCGGAAGTAAAGATAAGCGCCATCGACGCACACCAGCCCGAACCCGATCAGGGCCGGAAAGATGGCGATGAACAGGAGGCCAGCATTCCCCTCACGCGCCCGCGCGAGGCGTGTCAGGATCGCGCGCCAGGACCGGGGCGTGCGGAGCCGGGGCGTGCGGAGCCGGGTCATGCTGAGCCGGGGGGCGCCCGCGTGCCGGGGAACGGGCAGAGGGTTCAGGGACATACGCCTTCCTTCATCAGGACGGCCTTCGCCATCAGGGTCTTGCCGGTGAAAATCGAGAACAGGTCGGCGACCGCGGCCGTGGAGGCACTGGCCGATATGCTGACCGTCACGCTTGGCACGGCGCAGTTCTCGGTCGCGGTCACCGTGAAATTCACCCAGCTTGGCAGGCCAGTACAGGCGTAATACTCAACCTGGGCGTTCGTCAGCGCCGAGGCGCAGGAGGCGGTCGCGGTGGTGTTCGCCGTGGTGATCGGCCCGGTGGTAAAATTCTTGATCTGCCCGGTGGACATCATGCGCGCCGCGTACTGGGCGTAGTTCTGCATCGTGGACCAGGTGTGCAGCACCGCGCTGGTGGCGATGAAA
>JAYVCG010000311.1:0-3269 GCA_043750075.1 Acetobacteraceae bacterium
CCCCCTGGGGCGCCGCCCTTGTTGGCGCGCATCAGCGGAACCGCCGCCTTGGCGCAGAAGGCGTAGCTCATCAGGTTGACGCTGAGGATCTCGTTCCAGCTCGCGGCACTCGCCTCGTCGATCTTCTCGTATTTGCGGATGCCGGCGTTGTTGACGAGGATGTCGAGGCGCCCGAACTTCTTCGCGGCGCCGTTGACGAAGGCGAGGCACGCGGCCTCGGTGCCAACATCGGCGTGCGTGAAGGCGACCTTGGCGCCGGCGGCCTCAAGCTCGGCCGCCACGCGCTGGCCGCGCTCCCCGTCCCGGTCGCAGAATGCCACGCTCGCGCCCTCGGCGATGAAACGCCTGACCGTCGCCTCGCCGATCCCCGATGCCCCGCCCGTCACTGCCGCGATCTTGCCGTTGAGCCGTCCCATGTTCGCCTCCCTACTTTGCATTGCTGATCGTGCATCCACGATACGTTGGATTCATCCGGAAGGCACCCCACGCGGTTCGTCAACAAGGCGCCCGTGCCCGCCACCAAACCCGCGGCCACCTGCATCAACCAAACCTACGCCGAAAGCCGTGTCTGGATGCCGGCCCAAATCATGGCGGGCGGGGGAAACCGAGCGCCCGATCCGGCGGGCGGCCCGCCGATGCGATGGAGTCCGGAGGAACGCGGCCGATCCCAGGTCGGCCGTCCGGGCGCCGTCCCTTCCTCGTGAATCGCGCCGTCAGCCGCGCACCAGATTCATGCACCGAGAAGGCTCAATGATTGCAGGGACTCGGGTTTGGTTCGTGTTTCTTGATTAACGCAACAGATTATCATCCACGGCCACCACGCCCGCGAGGGTCGTCGTTCGGCGGCGGCTGTGATGCGCGCCGGAGTACCGAAGCCTGGCCCCGCCGCCGTTGCTGCTGTTGCTGATAGCGCGCCTGCAAGGCTGGTTCGCTGAACCGGCCCAGTACCTTGTTCGAGCCAGGTGGCCGATCGGGATTTCCATCAAGTCCGCGCGTCTGGACGATGTGGCTTACAAGGTTCTCATGCCCGATGGCGGGACGCACATACGACTTGAGGAAGGTGTCGAGATGCCCTTTCCCTGGGCTATCCAGTTCGCTGGTGAGCGCCGTCAGCCACGCGGTCTTGTCTGTCGCCGCCCAATCGATGGCAAGGCCCGCGCGTTGCGCGAGTTCGGTATGCACGACCAGGATCGTGCGCCCGTTACCGTCGAGGAAGGGGTGGCCGTACGCCAGATAACCCATGACCTCACCGGGCCTGTCCCGCATGATGCTCTTATCCAGGCCGAGCCTCAGGCCATATTCGACGGCGGCCCGTGCGTCCCTGGGATGCGCGAACAGCACCGGGCCCTTGCTGACGGTAAGGTCCGGCGCCGTCAGCAGCCGATCCTGCCCCGCCCAAGGATAGACGGCCTCGAACAGCGTTTTATGGGTGTCGAGCACATCGCGATACGCCAGGCGGCCGATCCGCGCGAGATTCCGTAAGGCTTGCTCCAACTTCGCGAGAAACGCTCGATGCTCGAATTCCTTGACGGCAACGGGGTCGCGCAGCGCGGCGGTGTTCCGAAGATAACCTCGGCTTTCAAAATCATTGAATGGATCGAAGGTCATTCATACTTCGCACGTAGATACGCGCCGTGGAGTCGCGCCGCTTCCGTGCTCGTCAGATGTCCGGCCCGCTCAAGCGCGAGCAAGAGAAGCGCGGGTTCGTCCAACGCCACGGTATCATCGGACAGCCGAGTGATGTGGTCACCCAAAACGTCCGATTCCGTCCACGCATAGCCGATCTTATACCGCTCGGCCAGGGCGCGAATGGCGGTTTCGGTATCGATCAGGTGGTAAGTGTCTGGCATGGCCTCTCCTCTGGGTTGATTATACCGCAATCCCCAGGAGATTGCTCGCCCGGTGTTCCCGATCCGCCATCAGGTGGGCTGACCCCAGAAACTCCCATCGGGGGGATGGATCGTGCTGCCGTCGTAGCGCAGCCCCGGAACGCGATCGGATGCCAAATGCAACGGCCCGTCGAGACAGACGATCTCGGCCTGCCGCGCGACGAGCAGCGCCGGCGCGATTCCAAGCGACGTGCCGATCGTGCCGCCGGCCATGATCCGGAAACCGCGCCGCTTCGCTTCCGCCGCCAGCGCGAGCGCCCCGGTCAGTCCGCCCGCCTTGTCGAGCCTGATATTTATGGCCTCGTATTTCCCGCCAAGCCGGTCGAGATCGGCAAGCGTCCGGCAGGATTGGTCGGCGCAGAGCGGGATTGGATGCTCCAACCGCGCCAGGGCGTCGTCAGCGCCGGCCGGTAGCGGCTGCTCTATCAGTTCGACCCTGCAATCGATGAGCGCCGGCATGAATTCTCTGAACTGGGCCTCGTTCCAGCTCTCGTTCGCATCGACGATAAGACGCGACGCTGGCACCGCGTGCCGCACCGCCCGCACCCGTTCGACATCGCCGTCGCCGCCCAGTTGCAATTTCAGGAGCGGCCGGGCGCGGTTGGCTTCCGCCAGTTCAGCCATCTTTTCCGGTGTATCGAGACCGAGCGTGAAGGCTGTCACGACTGGCATCGGGGCGCCGAGCCCGGCCAGTTCCGCCACGCTGCTATAAGCGCGCTTCGCATCGATGTCCCAGAACGCGCAGTCGAGCGCATTGCGCGCCGCGCCCGGTGGCATCGCGCGTTGCAGTGTCTCACGGTCAAGCCCCGAGACGATCGCGCCTTTCATCGCATCGATCGCGGCGACGACGCTGTCGATGCTCTCGCCGTACCGCTGAAGCGGCACGCCTTCGCCGCGGCCGCGTGAGTCGCCGTCGGCGATTTCGGCGACGACGATGTCGGCCGTGGTCCTGACCCCGTGCGCGGTCGTAAACGGTCGCGCGAGCACCCAGGCGCGGCGCGTGACTGTTAGTCGTTGAGGATGTGGCGCCATGTTTGTGTCCAGCCCTTTTGGCGATTTTCACGCAACGCGATCTTGTACAGCTCCTCGGTAACGCCAGGCGGTAAGCCGCCGGTGACCGGTGAGGATCGCCTTGTAGTGCCGCCGTGTCATTGGCGCGAGTATCGCGACAGAACGGCGGTAGTGGTCTGAACATTCCGCCCGCGTCATTGGCCGGATGGTTACGAAGATCATACCGCAATCGCGTTCGCCGAACAGTTGAAACAGGAATACGGCGGTTTCCCGCCGCCGCCGCGCTGTAGCCTGGCCGCGAGCGACGCGTGGTTTTGCTTCGCGCGGTCAGCCCACTCAGCCGGAAACGCCTTCATCAGAGTAGGCAGC
>JAYVCG010000312.1:0-2587 GCA_043750075.1 Acetobacteraceae bacterium
TCCCTCGGCATCGGCTACCTCGGAGGCT
The DNA here is from genome assembly GCA_043750075.1 of Acetobacteraceae bacterium. Classification (GTDB taxonomy): domain Bacteria; phylum Pseudomonadota; class Alphaproteobacteria; order Acetobacterales; family Acetobacteraceae; genus Rhodopila. The sequence continues at coordinate 29 of JAYVCG010000312.1, forward strand.
CGTCCATCCTGTTCGTGCTGCTGATGGCGACGCTCGGGCTGTGGTACTGGTCGCTCGGCTCCGTCTCGATCGATACCGTCAGCAACCCCAGGGTCGAGATGTTCTACTGGGCGACGATCATGTTCTCCCAGACCCTGGGCACGGCGCTTGGCGACTGGATGGCCGACACCACGGGGCTTGGCTACGAGGGCGGGGCGCTGGTCTTCGCCGCCGCCCTGGCCGTCGTGGCCGTGTGCTATTTTTACACCGGCGTGTCGCGCACGCTGCTGTTCTGGGCGGCGTTCATCCTCACCCGCCCGCTCGGCGCCACTGTGGGCGACCTGTTGGACAAGCCGTTGGCGAACGGCGGGCTGGCCCTCGGCCGCTTCTCCGCCTCCGCCGCGCTCGCCGCCTTCATGGTCGCCTGCATCGTGTTCCTTCCGCGACGCGCCGGCAGGCATCCGGAATAGCGGGGGTGCGCCGACGCGGAGCATCACCACTCAACCGCGATGATCCTCGGACCTTCCCATGATCGTGGAGTGTATCATCGTGATAATCTGCCAAAGTATTGCCGGAAAGGATGTTCACGATGGCGACGCTCCCAGGTGAATTCGAGGCTCGGCCGCCGCCTTCGAAGCCAACAAACATCACTTCCCCCGACATCGCCACCGCGACGGTTCCCGATACGCTCGCGGCGCTCCGTGTGAACCCTGATCTCGGACTCACGCACGCGCAGGTCGGTATCCAGCACAAGGAACACGGCTACAACGAGGTGGCCGAGAAGAGAGGGCATCCGGTTCTCAAATTCCTCGGAAAATTCTGGGGACTCTCGGCGTGGATGCTTGAGCTGATCATGGTTCTATCGGTCTTACTCGGCAATTATTCGGACCTCGCCGTCGTGGGTGCGCTATTGATTGTCAACGCCGTATTGAGCTTTATGCAGGAACAGCGGGCCGCTGGCGTCGTCGAGGCCCTGCGCAAGCGCCTGCAGGTCAGCGCGCGCGTCCTCCGGGATTCGAACTGGCAGATGATTCCCGCCCGGGAGCTGGTGCCAGGCGACATCGTCCGCGTGCGCCCAGGCGACATCATCCCAGCGGACGTGAAACTCCTCACGGGCGCCATGAGCGTGGACCAGTCGGCGCTCACCGGCGAGTCGAACGAGGCGGACAAAGCGGCCGGCGAGGTTCTCTCGTCGGGATCCATCGTCCGGCGCGGCGAAGGAAATGGCGTGGTGATTCTGACCGGGGCGCGAACCTACTTCGGCCGCACCACCGAACTGGTCCAGGAGGCGCACCCAAAACTTCACATCGAAGCCGTCGTGGCCAGGATCGTCAGCTGGCTCTTCGCCATCGTCGGCGCGCTACTGGGCGTGGTGCTTGTGCTGTCGCTGATCCGCGGCATACCGCTGCTCGAAATGATCCCGCTCCTGCTCGTCCTTTTGATGAGCGCGGTGCCGGTTGCTCTTCCCGTCATGTTCACGGTCAGCATGGCCTTCGGGTCAAAGGAACTTGCCAGGCGTGGCGTGCTGGTCACGCGCCTTAGCGCGGCCGAGGATGCCGCGACGATGGACGTGCTATGCGTGGACAAGACCGGCACGATCACGATGAACCAGTTGACCGTTATGGACGTGATTCCGCTGGAGCACGCCACGGAAGCCGATGTGTTGTTCGCCGGCGCCCTTGCGTCGCAAGAATCGAACCAGGATCCGATTGACCTCGCCTTTCTCGCCGCGGCGAAAACGCGTCGCGTCTTTGACGGCCTTCCCGCGGCCACACCCGTTTCGTTCGCTCCGTTTGACGCGAAAAGTCGACGGACGGAAGCCATCGTCGAGCAGAACGGGCAACGGCAGCGCGTGTTGAAAGGCGCCGTGCGCACCATCGCCGAGGCCTGCGGGCTCCAGCCGCCCGCGATCGAAGCGCTGGATGCGCGGGTCCGCGCCTCCGCCGCGAAGGGCTATCGCACGCTGGCGGTGGCGCGCGGCGACGAGGCAAGCACTCCGGTCCTGCTCGGGCTGGTGTCGTTGTATGATCCGCCGCGACCCGACGCCAGGCAGCTCATCGCAACACTCCATGACCTTGGCGTTCAGGTAAAAATGCTCACCGGCGACGCACTTCCGGTGGCTCGTGAAATCGGCCAGGGCATTGGACTATCCAACATCCAGCGCGTCGCGGACCTGAAGGCCGCGAGCGATCAGGCGGGCAACAAGAACGCTGATCTGTTCGCTGGCGCCGACGGCTTCGCCGAGGTCTATCCTGAAGACAAGTATATCGTGGTGAAGCATCTGCAGGCCGCGGGGCACGTAACCGGCATGACCGGCGATGGCGTCAACGATGCTCCCGCCCTCCGCCAGGCCGAAGTGGGCATCGCCGTCAGCACCGCGACCGACGTGGCCAAGGGAGCGGCCAGCGTCGTCTTGACGGATGCTGGCCTGACCAACATCGTGGCGTTGGTCGAGCAGGGACGGACGATCTATCAGCGCATCCTGACCTGGATCATCAACAAGATCAGCCGGACGATCCTGAAGGCAGCCTTTGTCGCCATAGCGTTCATGGTGACAGGCAAGTTTGTCGTCTCCGCCTT
>JAYVCG010000313.1:0-5605 GCA_043750075.1 Acetobacteraceae bacterium
CGGCAAAGGGGCTCATGGCATATCTCGAGGCAAGTGACCCACTAATGATTTGAGTTGATGCGCGCGATAATTATTCATCTGTGCTGAAGAGTGGCGTCAGTGACGCGGGAGTGCTATCGTACACATGAAGTCGCTGACCAGCAGCGGCAGCCGCGATGGACTCAGGTGCGAGCTTCTCATCCTCCGCCCAACAACCCGTCTCAACCAGGGATCCCATCCCCCGACTACCTGGGGCTGGTACTCGGCATAACAGGTATGATAGCGGCACTGGCCGTGGGTGCCACCGTGCTGACGTCAAGGATAGCGAGCAGGAGCGCCGACCAGTTCGAACTCTTGCTTGCCACCGATCCCGAGCGGGTCATCGAATATTTGCATCGGCGGAATCCGCCACCCGCGATTTCGCAGGGACTTGAAGAACGAGCAAAGAGGCAAGAGTTTGTCATCTGGAATGTGACGCAGCAGCCGCACTGGGACCGCCAGCAGAGCCGCACCTACACGCTGGATAACGGCCTTGACCGCCATCAGTTGACCGTTCGGCCAGAAGGGCAGGAATTCGGAGTATTGGCGGAGGCATCAGCAGCCGGATTTCGCTTTTCCGCCGACATTAGCCCAGGCAATGGCCGGATGACGGGGATCTGGGCCACACCGGCGGGCCGCGTGCCATACGAGATGCGGCCGGGTCAAACCATAACTATCAGGGTGCGCTGATAAAGGGATTTGGTAACTGCCCAGACCCTACCTGGCCACGCAGAGGGAGTGCCTGGGCAGTTACGGAATTTGTATCTTTTCGATTTGTGACAGCCGTAATCCGGCAAAACTGTGAGACTCTTTCACCGCATGGGAAATTCCATGCGGGCTGTCAGGTCCGCTTCCGGCAAATTCGATGGCTTGAGGCCAAGACGGTCGTCGATATGCTTGACCATGCCGCGAGCAATTTCCGCCTCGCCGACGATGATGAAGTCCGCGCCATGTTTTTTCAAATATGCAACTTCCTCGTCGGAGTGAGCCCTCGCGATGATCTCCAGTTCCGGGTTGGCGACACGGCCGTGCTCAACGAGGTTGCCGTTCTCAAACGGATTTGGGATCGCGCTGATCAGCCAACGGGCGCCGACGACGTTCGCCGCCTCGAGAAGGCCGGGCTGGGCGGCGTTGCCCGATATGGCTTCAATGCCGCCCGCCCTTAGTTGATTGACCACGTCCCGGCGCTCCTCGATCACAAGGAGGGATTGTCCCCTGGCCCGCAGCATTTCACCAACCAGGCTCCCGACCCGTCCATACCCAACGAGAATCGCGTGGCCGGAAAGCGTCGTGACCGGCAGTTCCTGATAGGTGATGCTGGCCGGCGCTTCCGTGGGCTTCCTGGCGGCAGGCGCGGAAATCTGACCCGGCTCACGGACATTCAGACGGGAGCCGAGCCAGTCGGCGAGGAAGAGCAGCACCGGGTTCGCCAAAATCGACAGCAGAGCGCCAGCGAGGATCAAATCCCGGCCAGCCTCTGGAAGGAGGCGCAGTTCCACTCCAAGGGTAGCCAGAATGAAGGAAAATTCGCCAATCTGGGAGAGGCTGGCCGCGAGGGTCAGCGCCGTTCGGAGCGGCTGCCGCATCATGAGGACGAGGGCGAAGACGACGAGGGCATTACCACCGACGATGACCAGGAATGCCCCGAGAACCGAAATGGGCCGCTCCACCAGGATCATGGGATCGAACAGCATCCCGACCGAGACGAAGAACAGCACCGCGAAGGCATCGCGAAGCGGCAGCGTTTCGTTGGCGGCCTGCTGGCTGAGCGTGGATTCGGCCAGGATCATCCCGGCGAAGAAGGCGCCGAGCGCGAACGAGACGCCGAACAACTCGGCGGAGCCGAACGCCACGCCAAGCGCGATCGCCAGCACCGAGAGCCTGAACAGCTCCCGGGACCCGGTATGCGCGACATAATGCAGAATCCAGGGGATGAGCCGCTTTCCGACGATCAGCATCAGCGCGACGAAGGCCGCTACCTTCAGGAAGGTCAGACCAAGCGCGAACCATATGGAATCAGGCTCCCACCATGCCACAAGGCTTGTGTTATCCCGTGGGGACGCCGTCTCCCCGCCGAAAAAACCCGCCACGGCGGGAAGGACGACCAGCGCGATCACCATCGCGAGATCCTGCACGACGAGCCAGCCGATGGCGATCTTGCCGCGTTCCGTTTCAACCAGACGGTGAGACTGGAGAACGCGGAGCACGACGACCGTGCTCGCCACGGAGAGGGCGAGGCCGAACACGATGCCCGCGCCCATCGGCCATCCGAGCAAATGCGCGAACCCCATGCCGATGAGTGTCACCACCACGATCTGCCCGAGGGCGCCGGGAATGGCGACGCGGCGAACCTCCAGCAGGTCGGACAAGGAGAAGTGGAGCCCGACCCCGAACATCAGGAGAATGACACCAATCTCCGCGAGTTGCGGAGCCAGCGCCTGATCCGCGACATAGCCGGGCGTGAATGGTCCAATGACAATTCCTGCGGCTAGGTAGCCCACCAGCAGAGACAGTCGAAACCGTTGGGCGAAGACACCGAAAATGAATGCGAGACCCAGAGCGGCGACCAGTGTCGCGATAAGGGAGGTATGGTGCGGCATTGTGCTGTTGCGTTCCGGATCAAGGAGTTGGGGCATCGTGCCATGGTTAATATTCAGTCGCGAAGGCCTCAATCTTGTCATTCGCGGTCTGGCCCATGACGCCCCCGGCAGGCCAAAGTATATCCTGTCCGTCCCTACCATGATGAGAGTGCTACCGAAAGATAACCAGTTTGCATCTGGCTGCTTTCGAAGGAGGGATTCAGAGGGGGGTATGAATAGGGTGTCCATTCATATCCAAGGCCAATCATGCCCATGATAAATGGGGGAGACCTTCATCAATCCCGCAACGGTGTAGCGATCATCTGAAACTCTCTCCAGTATCAGAATGGCTATCTTTCGGTAGCACTCTCAGCAAGAATTCGTGCGGAATCCTCACATACCATCGCCACCGTTGAGTTGGCCGTCCTTTCCACACTGTCATCTTCATGAAGGAGGACACCCTCTAGTGAGTCACTTGCCTCGAAATATGCCATGAGCCCCTTTGCCGCTGGAAGAACAGGCAATCTTATGGAAAATTCAAGCAAAATAATCGCCATTGGTCTACCTTGCCCAAGAATGGCATATTCTGAGGCAAGTGACCCACTGGTGGGGACGCATCCGGGACCACTGCCTTTCCATCGGTGTCCCCTCAATACCGAACGGCGGGTTACGTCTGGTTATACCAACCCGCTTAAAGGCTGACCTTTGCCCAATCCCGTCATCCCCCGGCTCGACCGGGGGATCTCTCACGGCACCGTGCTTGTGCGGATCCCCCGGCCGGGCCGGGGGATGACGATATGGGTCAATGTTTAAGCGGGTTGGTATCACACGGCTCGCAAGGCCGTCCGGGTTCACCGGAAGAAACGCGCCGTGGCGTCAGTCGATTGCCGGAGACTTCAACCACAGAGAGGGATTTTGAAATGCGAACGCGAACATGTCATGAAAACCGCTGTTTCGCCTTTTCCGGCTTGCTTCGTGCCTCCATCTTCGCGCGCGAAGACCGCGATGATGGGGTTTTCGCGATGGCGCGCGAACGCCTGAGCGGCAGCAGCACGGCAAGCATTGTCACACCGGCCAGAATCACGATCCACAGAGGAGGCACACCGCAGCCGCCGGTGGCACAGTAAACGGTCAGACGCACCAGGGCGGTGGTGTCCAGTACCCACATCGTCCCAAAGACGGCAGTGACAGCCAGTACGAACAGGACGCGCATGCACAGGCAGTGTCGCCGGGGACGGTCGCAACCGTCAATGGCGCCGGACACGGATCGCGGGGCAATCGCCTGAAGGAAAACAGTCAGGACTTTGCCCTGAACCCGCCCCATGGCCCCTTGGGAGGCGCTGCCTCCCGCATCTCCGCCAAGGGCGGCGATCTTGGAACCCCTCCATTATTCTTCATGCGAGAGGCCAGGGTTCATGCCAGCCGCGCGATCCGCCTGGAAAAACAGATCGGGCATCCGATCATAGAACTCGACCTGCATCCGGATCGGCCCAAGCGGCTCGACGCAATGCGGCTGATCCGGAAGCACCAGGCCAGAATGATGGGGATCAAGAATCATTTCAGAAACAGGGTCGAGGACGCGATACCGGACACGGCCATCGAGCACTCGAATGATGCCCCACACGCCAGCCTTGGTGCGGTGCTCGCGGCGTAATCCGGCGGGCAGCGTGTTTTCATCGAATACCGGAGTGCTTTTGTAGAACGTCAGGGGGGGAGACGGAGGCGCGTTCACGACGGTGACAAGCCCTGGAAGTGTACGGCACGATCGACAAGATCGACCATATGGGTGGCTGCCTGGATCGTCAGGGGATGATGGGTGAAGCCCGGCCTTGGAGAGATATAGGCCGCCATCTCGCGCGCGACGGCAAGCTGGCGATCCGATCCTTCCGCCAGCAAGGCGATCACGAGGTTTTCCAGCGCGATCACGCGGATGCGGAGCTGCGCCAGCTCGGCATTGGTCATTCCGGAAATGTCGCTCGCTGTCTCGTGCGGCTGTGCTCCTCCCTCGTTGTCCCACCTCGACAGCGCCCCTTGATGCTGTTCGGAAGGGTCCAGGCCCCCCTTTTCATTGTGCATGTGAACATCCCTTCAGGGTATGCGGGACGGGTTGACGACAGCCACTTCTTTGACATGGTCCGTCAGCAATGCTTCTTCAATGGGATGGTAACTGCATCCGGCGTCCAGAAAGGCAAGGCGCATTGGCTCGAGCGCCTGGCCGTGGAGCACAGCCTCACTTCATGCATGGTGGTGGTCATGGGCAAGAAAAATGGGCATATCCCTTCCAATACCAATACCGGCACTCCGGCCATCTGAATTTTTACCCAGAGCCAGACTGTCTATCTCAAGGTAGCACTCTCGAAAAAGGAAGGCGGGTGCGCTGAGGACACGGCGCACCGGCAGGTCAAGACCCGAACAATGTCATCGAGGCCGATCACGGCAAGCCGAAGCGGTTGATCCGACCGGTGCGGGCTTCAAGACACTGACGATGGCTCACGCGACGATCAAGGGCTTGAGGTAACGCGTGCTCCGCAAGAGACGGGCATTGGCCCGTGGGAATACGCACAGGTCAAGATTTAGGTCCGCTGGTATTACTCCCGCACCGGCAACCTGCCGTTCTCCCGCAAAAACCGCAGACCGGCACCGGTCGCCGTCACCATCAGGGTTTTGTCGGCGGCACGGCTGCGCGCGATCAGGCCGCGGTCGATCGCGTCCTCCCACACCGTCAGCCGGGGACAGGAGGTGCGCCAGGCCTCGATCACCTCGTCATACGGGCGGGGGTCTTTCGCCACCCATGCGACGAGATCCATGACCAGCGGGTCGAGCGTTACGGACATGGGGAAAACTCCTTCAGACAGAGGGATGGAACAGCAACAGCCAGGCGCCATGCGCCACGTAGTACAAGGCGATCGCCGTGATGATCCGCGTGGCCCAGACGCGGTATTGCGTATCGGAAAGACGGTCGAGCACGGGGCGGGCGAGGCTCGTGCCCGCCATGGACAGGACGACGG
>JAYVCG010000314.1:0-2946 GCA_043750075.1 Acetobacteraceae bacterium
CCGCCGATCGCCCACAGTTCGAACGGCAGCGAATGCGTCAGCGGCTCCATGCTGCCGCCCGAGGCGATGTAGCTGCCGAACACGCAGAAGAACAGGAAAACCAGGCCGCCGATCGTCAGCATGAGGAGGGCGCGGTCACGGCCGGGGGGCGGGCGTGGACGCCTCGCGCAGCACCAGGATGGCGATGCGGCGGTTGGCCGGGGCCAGCCTGTCGCCCGGCAGCAAGGGATCGCGGTCGGCGTGGCCGGTCACGGTGCGGATGCGGGTTTCCGCCAGCCCGCCCTCGGTCAACAGGCGCCGGGTGGTGTTGGCGCGCTCGCTGGACAATTCCCAGTTGGTCTTGCCAATCCCGGCGTAGGGCGAGGCGTCAGTATGCCCGTCGATGGAAATGGCCTGCGGCAGCTTTCGCAGGATGGGCACGATTTTCCGCAGTAACTGCCTGGCCCGTTCATTCGGCGCGGCCGAGCCTGACGCGAACATCGGCAGTTTGATCTCGTCCATGATCTGGATGCGCAGCCCCTCCGGGGTCATGTCGATCGCGAGTTGCTTGCCGAGATCGGCCAGGGCCGGGTCGGCGCGGACCGCCTCGCGGATTTCCTCGGCGGCTTTCTCGAAGGCGGCTTTTTCCTGACGGGCTTTCTCCGCCGCGATCTCCGCCCGCGTCGGATCGCGCGGCTCACGCATGGCCGGACCATCGCCGTTGGCGGCGCGGCCCTCCTGGGCAAGCTTCATTTGGGTCAGACCCGCCTGGGTGAGGCCCATCTGGGCTGGCTCCGTCAGGGAAGGGTCGGGTTTTTCGTCGGTGGGATCGGTGACGGTATCGGTGCCCGGCTTTTTGAGCCGGGTGAAGACCTGCGCCTCGCCTTCCTCCACATTCTCCAGCGGGGGGCGTTTGCCCTCGGTGATCTCAACCGCGCCGCGGTCGGACACCAGGGCGCCGGCATCGTAGGCGGTATGGCCGCCAAACGGCTCCCCGGTGCCGGAGGAGGCATGGCTCAACACATTGTTCGGACTGAAATAATCCGCCAGCCCCTTGCGCTGGTCCTGGGTCGTCGCGTTCAGCAGCCACATCAACAGGAAGAACGCCATCATCGCGGTGACGAAATCGGCGTAGGCGACCTTCCAGGCGCCACCGTGATGACCGCCCTCGACGATCTCGTATTTCTTGACGATGACCGTGCCGCGAGAGCCCTTCTTGTCGCCTTTGCCCGCCATATGATCCGCTGCCTTTCCCGCGCCAGGCCAGAATGACGGGATAGTGTTAAGAGATCGCTAATTGGCTTTGTCGTTGTGGGGCCTTCTTCCACGGCGCGCGGTCCAGGGGCGCCGCGGAGCAAACGCGGCTTCGCGCTTTCCAGCGTGCGGCGCGAGGTAAGGAGGGTGTCAACAATCATCGTCTTCCGCGCGTCAGATGCGGCGAGGGACCGTGCCGGATCGCGGCGCGCGCACGATCGCGCACAAGCACGCGCCGGAAGCGGCCAGAGTCCGCGTGTTCCTTCCGGAATCAGAATGCGCGGGGCTGATCACTCAGGGGCCGCAGAATTCATTTGTCATACGCTCATGATATGGAAAAGCCATGGGAAAAAATTAATACATGCCTACCGAGCCACTTGCAAAACTACTGGTTAGCAGCACCATGCCCACTACATATGATGTGTCTTGCCCATAAAAATACTGTTTACCAGTATTTTTGCAAGTGGCTCTCCTTGTTTTAAAATACGCCTGGGTACGCCGCCGATCTGAAAAGCCGCCGGTTTCATGGAGCCCGTATCCTCCCCGCCACCGCCCGCACCTTGCCCGGCGCGGCCCGCCAGATCGCCAGTCCCGACACCACGCTCATCGCCGCCCCCACCCAGAACGCCAGCGTGTAATTCCCCTGAGCATCGTGCAAAACTCCGGTCAGCCATGGTCCCGCCGCGCCGCCGGCGAGCGCCGCCAGCATCACCGTGCCGAAGATCCCGCCAAAGTGCCGGCCCTGAAAAATCTCCGCGACCATCGCGCCCATCACCGATGTCAGGCCGTAACCGAGGCCGCCCTGCGCCGCGACCATCAGATACAGCCAGAGCATCGACGGATCGTGCCGCAGCATCAACAATGCCAGGTAGCAGAGCACGAACCCCAGATTGCTGATGGCCCAGATCCATTCGCGGCCGATCCGGTCCGACAGATGACCGAGCGAAATTTGTCCCGCCACGCCGGTCAGGCTCACCAGTCCCAGGGCCCAGGCGGCGCGGTTGGGGGTGAAGCCGATTTCCTGGAGGTATTGGGTCTGGTGGACCTGCACCGCGTACCAGGCGTACAGCGCGCAGAAATATCCCAGTGCCAGCCACCAGAATCGCGCGGTTCGCATGGCGCGGCGCAGGGTCCATTCGGTGGCGGCCCAGAGGGGATCGACGATGTTGGAGGGACGCGCCGTGGAGGATGTTTCGAGGGCGGAATCTCCGTCCGGCAGCAGCCCCATGTCCTCGGGGCGTTTGCGTAACAACAGATTGATTGGCGTCAGAACGATCAGGATCAGCACCCCCAATGTCCAGCAGGCCTCGCGCCATCCCGCGCCCAGGATCATCGCCTGCACCCAGGGCAATACCGTCACCGAACCCAGTCCGACACCGGAAAAAGCCAGGCCGATGGCGAGGCCGCGTTTGCGCACGAACCAGTTGGGCAAATACAGCGACTGGCCGGAATAGCCCAGACACACACTGCCGCCGCCGACCAGCACGCCGATGGTGAGGTAGAGATGCCAGGGCCTGGCCGTGAAGGGCGCCAGCAGGAATCCTGCCGCCATCAGCAGCGCGCCCAGTTCCATCACCACGCGGGGACCGAAACGATCCATCATGCGTCCGATCAGCGGGCTGAGAATGCCGGAGACGACGAAGCCAAACGAGAACGCGCCCGCGATGACGCCGCGATCCCAGTGGAATTCCTCCAGGATGGGCGGGAACAGCA
>JAYVCG010000315.1:0-3267 GCA_043750075.1 Acetobacteraceae bacterium
TTTGAATTATTTTCCAGGCGCGGGTGGTCCGCCAAACCGGATCAGGATGGCCTCAGGGCCCCGTCAGCCGCAGCCCGATCAGTCCTGGCCCTGGACCGAACACCGGGGAAATCCGCAACCGCCGGCTCAGCGCCAGCAGCACCGTCAGCGGCATCTGCACTCCATGGGCGTGGGTGAGCGCGGCCATCGCGGAGGCCTCGTCCTGCAAACAGGCGGTCAGGCCGGGGGGCCAGGCCGCGCCCGGACCCTCGATGCGGAGGAACAGATCGGATGGCTCGCCCATCAGGATGATCGTGCCGCCCCTTGGCAGACAATCGCCCGCGAGGATGATCAGGTTCAGCGTCACCCGCCCGTTCTCCGGCGAAAACCGGCGGTCCGGGGAAAGATCGGTGGTGTTGATGGCGATCCGCCGCGCCTCCATGGACGGGACGGTGAGGGCGCGCAGCGCGGCGAGCGTCATCGCCTCCGTTTCCGGGCCCAGGGCGGCGCGCATCAGACGGAGGCGGCGGGTGAGGGCTTTGGAGGCGGAGGTGGCGAAGGCGAGCACCTCATTGTCGCGCGCCGCGTCGTCGAGCACCATTTCCAGCGCGTTGTCCACCGTGCCGATCAGGCCGCCAAGGTCGTGGCACAGGCGGGCGCAGGTCAGTTCCACGAGGCGTATCGTCTCGCCTGGATCGGCCATGGCCCCGGTGCCCCTCTTCTCCGCCGTGTCGCGGGATACTACTGTCGCATGGTATCGCCCATGCGCAAAGGTCAGTGCGGAAAACTCAACCCTTGTATCGCATTTTTGGATGGCGCGATTGTCTTGAGAAGGAGTATCGTGCCTGTCATGATTGACCCATTCGGCCGCCCCATCACTTATCTGCGCGTTTCGGTCACCGACCGTTGCGATCTGCGCTGTGTCTATTGCATGGCGGAGGACATGACGTTCCTGCCGAAGCGCGAGCTGCTGACGCTGGAGGAACTCGATCGCCTGTCGGCGGCGTTCATCCGGCTTGGCACGACGAAAATCCGCATCACCGGCGGGGAGCCGCTGGTGCGCCGCGACATCATCCATTTGTTTCAGACACTTGGCGCGCGGCTGGGGCAGGGCCTGGAAGAACTGACGGTGACCACCAACGGTACCCAGCTCGTGAAGCACGCCTCTGGGCTGTACGCGGCGGGGGTGCGGCGGATCAACGTGTCGCTGGACTCGCTCGATCCGGAAATATTCACCCAACTGACGCGCCGGGGCAAGATCGAGCAGACGCTGGACGGCATCTTCGCCGCCAAGGCCGCCGGTCTGGCGATCAAGATCAACGCCGTGGCGATGAAGGGCGTCAACGAGGATGAGTTCGACCGCATGATCGCCTGGTGCGGCGAGCACGGTTTCGATCTGTGTCTGATCGAGACCATGCCGATGGGCGAGATCAGCGAGGACCGCACCGCGCAATATCTGCCCCTGTCCATCGTGCGTGGCCGGATGCGGAAAACCTGGACGCTGGAGGACACGGATTACCGCACCGGCGGTCCGGCGCGGTATTTCACCGTCAAGGAAACCGGGCGCCGCGTTGGGTTCATCACGCCGATGACCCATAATTTCTGTGAAAGCTGCAACCGTGTGCGGCTGACCTGCACCGGCACTTTGTACATGTGTCTCGGGCAGGAAGATTCGGCGGAATTCCGGCCGTTGCTGCGCGCGGGCGCCTCGGATGACCAACTGGATGACGCGATCCGCGCGGCCATCGCCCGCAAGCCCAAGGGCCATGATTTCGTGATTGACCGGCGGAGCGGCAAAGCCTCGGTCGGCCGGCACATGAGCGTGACGGGCGGGTAAACTGTGGCGGGCAGGCTTTGAGCGTGTTCGTATTTGTTGAGGAGTGAGGCATCCATTTTGTTGAGGAGTGAGGCATCCATGCGTGCGACCCTGATACGCGCGGCCATTGTTGCCCTGGGAGTGGGCTTCATGCCCCTGGCCATTGGCCACGCGGCGGATAATCCAACCACGGCGGAGATCGAGGCGGCTCTGGCGGGTGGTCCCGCGAAGGAGGAAACGCCCACGCAACCGCCCGCGATCAAAACCCGCGGAATTGGCGTCGCGAAAGCCCAGGCGGCCGCGCCGGGGCAGGCGAGTTTGTGGATTCCGTTCAGCACCGGCTCCGCCGAGGTCTCGCCCGCCGCCGCGCAGGTGCTGGACAAACTCGGCACGGCGTTCATGAGCCCGCGTCTGGCGGAGGCCAAATTCCGCATCGAGGGTCATACTGACACGGTTGGTTCGCCCGAGATCAACCAGGTGTTGTCCGAGCGGCGGGCGGCCAGTGTCGTGGCGTATCTGGCGGTGAAGCATGGCATCGACCGTGCCCGCATGGTGCCCGTGGGCATGGGACAGGACGGGCTTCTGGTGGAGACCGGGCCAAACGTTCCAGAGGCACGCAACCGCCGTGTGCTGGTGGTCAACCTGGGCGGGTGAACCGGGCTAATCGGTTCTTGTGTCCTGAACGGTCAGTATTTCCGCCGTCGCGCCTGGGTTCATCACGGGACGGCTCCTTTCGCATGTGTCATGGTATCACCAGGGCAATTGTCTGAAGAAAGATAAGGCCGGGGCGCTGCCCCGCGCCCCTGGACCCCCTCCAGGGAGTCACCAATGGATGGGATCCAAGGGCTATCGCCCTTGGCGGAGGTCCAGGAGGCAGAGCCTCCTGGCGGGTTTCAGGGCGGAGCCATGATTGTTTTCCTTCAGACGATTGTCCTGATGGTATCACGCCGTCTTGCGTCAGGGGCGTTGTTCCGCCAAACCATGCCTATCGCCAAGACCAGGAGAGGAAGCCCATGTCCGGCCAGAAACCACGCACGCTGTTTGATAAAATCTGGGACAGCCATGTCGTGGAACGGCTCCCGGACGGCACCTGCATCCTTTATATCGACCGGCATTTGCTGCACGAGGTCACCAGCCCGCAGGCGTTCGAGGGACTGCGCCTGGCGGGTCGCGGCCTGCGCCGCCCGGACCTGACCATCGCCGTGGCGGATCACAATATTCCCACGACCGGCGGGCGCGACAACATCAAGGAAGAAGACAGCCGCATCCAGGTCGAGACGCTGGAGAAGAACGTCAAGGCGTTCGGCGTGCCCTATATCCCGATCCTGGACGTACGCCAGGGCATCGTTCACATCATCGGCCCGGAACTGGGAATATCCCTTCCCGGCATGACCATCGTCTGCGGCGACAGCCACACCTCCACCCACGGGGCGATGGGCGCGCTTGCGTTCGGCATCGGCACGTCCGAGGTC
>JAYVCG010000316.1:0-9031 GCA_043750075.1 Acetobacteraceae bacterium
TAATCTGGGGGTCGTCGCGCGCTATGCTGACCAGGTGAATGTGATGTACGCCGGACGCATCGTGGAATCCGGCCCGGCGGCGGAGATTTATCACGATCCGCGGCATCCTTACACGGTGGCGCTGCTACGCTCGGTGCCGCGGCTGGACCGGCCGCGACAGGCGCGGCTCGACCCGGTGGAGGGTCAACCGCCCGACCTGACCCGGCTCGACGCCGGGTGCGCGTTCCGGCCGCGCTGCCGCCTGGCCGACGCGGCGTGCGCCATCGCCCGTCCGCCGCTTCGTCCCGTTGGCGCCTCGGGTCATCAGGCCGCCTGTTTCAAGGCCGCCGCATGACCGGACCTTTGTTGGCCGGGCCCCTGTTGCCCAAGCCCCTGTTGCCTGAACCAGTGTCATCCGAACCCTTGTTGTCCGTACGGGGCCTGCGGATGCATTTCCCCGTCACCGAGGGCATCATCCGCCGCCGCGTCACCGGCGAGGTCAAGGCCGTCGATGGCATCGACTTCACCGTCGGCCGCGGCGAAACCATGGGTCTGGTCGGCGAGAGCGGCTGCGGCAAGACCACCACCGGCCGCTGCATCCTGCGCCTGGAAAAACCCACCGGCGGCGAGGTGATCTACGACGGCCAGAACATCGCGGCGCTGGAGGGGAAGGATCTGCGTTCGCTCCGCCAGCGCATCCAGGTGATTTTCCAGGACCCGTACAGCTCGCTCAATCCGCGCATGAAGATCGGCGACATCATCGCCGAGCCGATGTATGTCCACGGCATCGAGCCCGACGCCAGAAAGCGTGGCGCGCGGGTGCGGGAGTTGCTGGCGGAATGCGGCCTGAACCCGAATTTCGCCGATCGCTACCCGCACGAAATGTCCGGCGGCCAGCGCCAGCGCGTGGGCATCGCGCGTGCCCTGGCGATGAAGCCCGAGTTCATCGTCTGCGACGAGCCGGTGTCCGCGCTCGACGTGTCGATCCAGGCGCAGGTGGTGAACCTGCTGGAGGATCTGCGGGAGAAATTCGGCCTCACGTATTTGTTCATCGCGCACGATCTCTCGGTCGTCCGGCATCTGTGCCAGCGCGTCGCGGTGATGTATCTGGGCCGTATCGTCGAGATGGCCGATTGCGATGCCCTGTTCGATACGCCGCTGCATCCTTACACCCGCGCCCTGCTGGCCGCCGTGCCGGTGCCAGACCCGAGCGTGGAGCAAGGCCGCGATTTCCGGCCCGTCCAGGGCGAGGTGCCAAGCCCGATGAACCCGCCCTCGGGCTGCGTGTTCCATCCGCGGTGCCCGATGGCGGTGGAACGCTGCAAACACCAGCGCCCGGAGCCGCGGGAAATCCGGCCCGGCCATGTGGTGGCCTGCGATGAGGTGCGGTGACGGGGGTTTTCCCCTGTTTTAAAGATTGGCCCGCTCAGAGTGATGGCATGGACCCTCCCCCCCCGCCGTCATCCCCCGGCTCGACCGGGGGATCTGTTCCAGCAACGTGCCGCGAGAGATCCCCCGGTCGAGCCGGGGGATGACGGGGAGAGGATCAATCTGATCGGGAAATGCTCTAATGCACCGCTGGCAGGAAGGTTGTCGCAAATGAAACTCTGGCTGGGATTCCTGGCACTGCTCGCCGCCACTTCACCCGCGCGCGCGGAGGACACGCCGAAGCGCGGCGGCATGTTTACTTATGTCATTCCGGCCGATGGCCCGCCCTCGCTCGACGCGCACCGGGAGACGACCTACGCGACCGTCCACGCGACAGCGCCATTTTACAGCGTGCTGATCCGGATCAATCCGATGAACCCGGCCTCAACCAGCGATTTCGTGTGCGATCTCTGCACCGAGATGCCAAAGCCCGCCGATGACGGCAAGACCTGGACCTTCACGATCAAGGACGGCGTGAAATTCCACGATGGTTCGCCCTTGACCGCGCACGATGTCGCCGCGAGCTGGCAGGCGATCGTGCATCCCAAACCCGGCGGTCAGTCGAGCGCGCGCGAACCCTATTTCATCATGGTCGATACGATCACCGCGACGGACGCGAAAACCGTCGTCTTCAAACTGAAATTCGCCACCGCTGCCTTCCTGCCCGCTCTGGGCGATCCGTTCGCGTATGTCTACAAGAAGGAAATCCTCGACCGCGATCCGCACTGGTTCGAGAAGAACGTGATGGGCAGTGGCCCGTTCCGTTTCGTCGAATACCAGATCGGCCAGTCCGTGAAGGGCGAGCGCAATCCGGATTATCACCACAAGGGTTTACCATATCTGGACGGGTTCACCGCGATTTTCGCGCCCAAGCAGGCCGTCGCCATCGACGCCATGCGCGCCGACCGGGCGGGGGCGGAGTTCCGCGGCATGCCACCCTCGGCGCGCGATCAGTTGCTCAAGGAACTGGGCGACAAGATCACCATCCAGACCGGCGACTGGAACTGCGTTAACATGATCACCGCCAATCATAAGAAGAAGCCGTTCGACGATCCGCGGGTGCGCCGGGCCCTGGCGCTGGCGATCGATCAGTGGAAGGGCGCCCCCGCGCTGGCCAGGATCGCCAATGTCCGCACCGTGGGCGGCGTGGTGTTCCCCGGCTCCCCGCTGGCCGCGACGAAGGAGGAGTTGCAGCGCATCGCCGGCTACTGGCCCGACATCGAGAAATCGCGCGCCGAGGCGCGGCGGTTGTTGAAGGAAGCCGGTGTCGAGGGGCTGACGTTCGAGTTGCAGAACCGCAACGTCGATCAGCCCTATAAATACATCGCCACCTGGGTGATCGACGAGTGGAGCAAGATCGGCGTCAAGGTCACGCAGAAGGTGTTGCCGACCGGGCCGTTCTTCGATGGTCTGCGGGCCGGGACGTTCGATGTGACCGTGGACTTCAATTGCCAGGGTCTGGTCAATCCGTTGATGGACATTGGCAAGTATCTGCCGCGTTCGGTCTACGCGGAGAATTACGGGAATTATGAGGATCAGAAGGTCATCGACCTGTATCAGGCCGTGCTGCATGAGAACGATCCGGTGAAGCAGCGCGCGTTGATGCGGGAGTATGAAACGCATATTCTCGATACGCAGGCGCACGCGATCATGATGCCGTGGTGGGAGCGGATCGTGCCCATGCGGTCTTATGTGAAGGGCTGGAAGATCAGTCCCAGTCATTATGTCAATCAGGATCTGGCGACTGTTTGGCTGGACAAATAGCCAAGGCCAAGGGGCTTCGTCCCTTGGACCCCCTCCAGGGAGACCAATGGATGGGGTCCAGGGGCTATCGTCCCTGGCGGGTCCAGGGCAGCGCCCTGGTGGGGTCTCGGGGCGAAGCCCCGGCTTTCCTCCATCTGGCACCACCCCCGCTAACAGCGTATCAACCAGCCCAATACGGCAACCCAAAAAACAACGCCGGTCAGGGAGGATATCCAAATGCGCGGTCTACTGCTCGCTGTCTCACTGCTCCTGGGTCTCAGCGGCACCGCGCCCGCCGCCGACACGCCCAAACGCGGCGGTATCCTCACCTACATGATACCCGCCGACGGTGGCCCCAGCCTCGATGGCCACAAGGAAACCACCTACGCCGTGCTGCACGCGGTCGCGCCATTCTATTCGACACTGATCCGCGTCAACCCGGACAACCCATCCTCGACAACGGATTTCGTCTGCGATCTCTGCACGGCGATGCCAGCACCCACCGATAACGGCCTGACCTGGACGTTCAAAATCCGCCAGGGCGTGAAATTCCACAACGGCTCGCCGCTCGACGCCCATGATGTCGCGACAAGCTGGCGCCGCATCGTCTTCCCCCCGGCGGGCATCTCCAGCGCGCGGCAAAACAGCTTCCTCATGGTCGATAAGATCGAGGACCCGGACGACACCACCGTCATCATCCGCCTCAAATTCCCCACCCTCTCCTTCCTCCCCGCCCTCGCCGATCCCTGGGCTTTTATTTATTCACGTAAAATCCTGGAAAAAGACCCGCGCTTTCCCGAGCGTAACATCATGGGCTCCGGCCCATTCAAATTCGACAGCTACGACATCGGCCAGGCCATCCGCGGCAGCCGCAACCCGGATTACCACCACCCCGGCCAGCCGTACCTCGACGGCTTCCACGCCATCTTCGCGCCGAAACAACAGACGCGGGTGGACGCGATCCGCGCCGACCGCGCGGCGCTGGAATTCCGCGGCGAATCCCCCTCCGCCCGCGATCAACTCGTCCGCGAACTGGGCGCGCAGGTCACGGTGCAGGAAAGCGACTGGAATTGCGGCAACGTCCTCACGCCCAACCACAAACGCAAACCCTTCGACGATGTGCGCGTGCGGAAAGCGCTGTTCATGGCCATCGACCAATGGCGCGGCGCGGCGGGCCTCAGCAAGATCGCCATCGTCAAAACAGTGGGCGGCGTGGTGTTCCCCGGCTCCCCCCTCGCCGCCACGAAGGAAGAACTGGTCCTGCTGCCAGGTTTCGCCACCGACATTGACAAATCCCGCGCCGAGGCCCGCCGCCTGCTAAAGGAAGCCGGCGCCGACGGATTGTCGTTCGAGATGCTGAACCGCAACGTCGATCAACCCTACATCATCGTCGGCACCTGGCTGGTCGATGAGTTCCGGAAAATCGGCGTCACCGTCACCCAGAAAATCGTCCCCACCGGCCCCTGGCTGGAAACGATGCGCGCCGGTGAGTTCGCCGTCGCCCTGGAAGCCAACTGCCAGATGGTGGTGAACC
Organism: Acetobacteraceae bacterium; assembly: GCA_043750075.1. GTDB lineage: Bacteria > Pseudomonadota > Alphaproteobacteria > Acetobacterales > Acetobacteraceae > Rhodopila. The sequence continues at coordinate 4,685 of JAYVCG010000316.1, forward strand.
CGATCGCCGATGTCGGGCGCTATCTGCCGAAAAAATACTACGTGGAGAACATGGCGAACCATGAGGATGAAACGCAGAACGAAATCTATCTCCGCATGTTGCGCGAAACCGACCCGGCGAAAGTCCGCGTGCTGATGCGGGCTTATGAAAAACAGGTGATCGAAATCGGCGCGCATCAATTGCCGGTGACATGGTGGTACCGCATCCTGCCGATGCGTTCTTATGTCAAAGGCTGGAAGATCAGCAGCAGCCATTACCTCAATCAAGACCTCGCGAACATCTGGCTCGACAAATAAATGTTTCACTATGTCCTCAAACGTGTGCTGCTGACGATCCCGACCCTGATCGGCGCGGCGGCGCTCGTGTTCTTGCTGATGCGCCTCATCCCCGGCGACATCTGCCTCGTGCGTCTGGGCGGCGGCGGCGCGTCGTTCGATCCCAAGGCGCTCGCGGCCTGCCATGCCGAGATCGGCGTGGACCGGCCGATGCTCGTGCAGTTCCTGGAATTCCTCTGGGGCGCCGTGCGGCTGGATTTCGGCACCTCCATGTGGTCCGGCAAACCGGTCATCACGGAAATCGCCGCGCGTCTGCCCGTGTCGCTGGAAATCGCCATCCTCGCCACGGTCGTGGCCGTCGGGCTGGCGATTCCCCTCGGCACCATCTCGGCGTTGAAACAGAACAGTTGGCTCGATGTCGCGGTGCGGATTTTCGCCATTGGCGGCATCGCCATGCCCTCGTTCTGGCTCGGCATCGTCTCCGTGCTGCTGGTGCTGGACATCACCAACTGGATCGGCGGCAAGCCGTGGATGCCGCCGATTGATTACGTGCCGCTCTGGAAAGACCCGATCCACAATTTGTCGATGGTCGCCCTGCCCGCCCTCACCGTCGGCTATCGCTATGCCGCCGTCAGCATGCGCATGACCCGCTCGGCGATGCTGGAGGTGATGAAGGAAGACTATATCCGTACCGCCCGCGCCAAGGGTCTGATCAACAAGCTGATCATCAACCGCCACGCCCTGAAGAACGCCCTGCTGCCCATCGTCACCCTGATCGGCATCGAGTTCGCCTTCCTGATCGGCGGTCTGGTGGTGACGGAGCAGGTGTTCAACCTCAACGGCGTCGGCCGTCTGTTCGTCCAGGCCGTGCAGAACCAGGATTATACCCTGACCCAGGCATTGGTGATGCTGACGGTGGCGGTGTTCGTGTTCACCAACCTCGCGGTCGATCTGCTGTATGGCTGGCTCGACCCTCGCATTCGTTTCAACTGACCGGACGCGCCCAGTATGTCCACCACCCTGCCCGCCACCACCGTCGCCACCGATCCAGAGGCAATCGATCTCCGTCCCCCCATCCTCACCCGCGCCCTCCGCTTCTGCCGCCGCGAGCCCCTGGGCACATTCGGCCTGGTGCTGGTGCTGATCATCGCCGTCACCGGCATCTTCGCTGAGTTCCTGGCGCCCTATAATCCCACCGCCAACGATTTCACCGCCATGACCGAGGCCCCCTCGCTCACCCATCTCCTGGGCACCGATCAGTTCGGCCGCGATCTGATGTCGCGGATCATCTTTGGCGCGCGCACCGCGTTGATCGTGGGTTTGTCCTCGGCGCTCGTGGGCGGGATTTCCGGGTTGGTGCTGGGGGTTGGCAGTGCTTATTTCGGCGGCATGATCGACCTGATCCTGCAACGTGTGTTCGACGTGGTGATGGCGTTTCCGCTGATCATCATGGCGCTGGCCATCGTGTCGATTTTCGGCACCGGCGTCCACAACGTCATCATCGCCATCACCATTCCGTTGATCCCCCGTTGCGCCCGTGTCGTGCGCTCCGCCGCCCTGGTGATCCGTGAGGTGCCCTATGTCGATGCCGCCCGCGCCTGCGGGTTCAGTCACGCGCGGATCATCATGCGGCACATGGTGCCGAACGTGATGGCGCCGTTTCTGATCATGGTCACGGCCTTCGTCGGTCAGGCGATCCTGGCTGAGGCGTCGTTGTCCTATCTGGGCCTGGGGGTGCAGGAGCCAGTGCCCGCCTGGGGGTTGATGTTGCAGGGTGGAGCGGAGGAATACGCGTCCACCGCGCCCTGGATCGCGATTTTTCCGGGGGTGGCGATCATGCTGGCGGTGTTGGGGATCAATTTGTTCGGGGATGCGTTGCGCGATACGCTCGATCCGAAGCTGCGGGATCGTTGAAGGCCAGGGCGCCGCCCCATAGGCATCAGGATAAGGGTTTTCCCGAGGAAATACCCCTTTCCCGATCTGGCGTGGCATGATCCATGGCGGGATGCATACGATGGTTTCCCCCGCCTGGGACGCGTGGTCAGCGTTGTCGACCCTGCTTCCCGCCGATCTGGACCTGGACACACTGGCCCGGACCACCGGAGCGATCCAACGCCAGCGCGGCGATGGCGTGTGCGATGGCACGACGCTGTTACGTCTGAGCCTGGCGCGTGGTCCGGGCGGCAAGAGTCTGTCCGCGACCGCGGCCTGGGCACACCTGAACGGGATCGCGGAACTCACCGGGCAGTCGTTGAAGGGCGCGGAGCAACTCCTCCGGTGCGCCCCGGTGGCGAGGGAGGTGCTGATCGCCGATCGCGGTTACGCCCGCGCGAAGGAGTTGCGCGCCTGCCTTGATCCGTCTGGCCCCAACGCGCGCGGCTTCATTGTCCGGGTGGGATGGAAAGCCCTGGCCTTGCACGGCCAGAACGATACGCCGTTCGACCTGATCGCGCATCTGGAGGAACCGTTCCCTGGCGATGGTCCGCGGCAATGGGCGGTACGAGTGGCGGCGGGCGCGCGGCATGTCCTGGCGCCGCTCCGCCTGATCGCGGTGCCGCTGCCCGCGGACAAGGTCGAGGCGATACGGACGAAGCTGAGACAAAACGCCAGCCGCAAGCAGAAAAAGCTCGATCCGCGCACTCTTGTGGCGGCCGGGTTCATGGTGTTGGCGACCTCCTTGCCAGAAGACATACCGGCGGACGAGATCCTCGCCGCCTGCCGGCCAAGATGGCAAATCGAGATCGCCTTCAAGCGGCTGAAATCGCTGATCCACATCGACCGGTTACCGGCCCGTACCGTGGCGGGGAGCCTGAGCTGGCTATATCCCCACCTGATCCTGACCCTGCTGATCGACGACATGAGCCAGGATTTCCTGGTATCTTCCCCTTGAGGACCTGGCCACCGATGGGCGCCAATTCTTGTGGCGGATCGCCAGCCTGGCCCTCAGCGCGCGGGCCGGCGCGCTGAGGGCCTCGCCTCGCCGAACATCCACGAACCTGGCGCACGGGTGCATCAACTGCTCGCTGACCCAAGGCGAAAGCGGAAAAGACAAAAATGTTCCCCAATTGAACCCTTATCCTGATGCCTATGGGGCAGAGCCCTGGTCTTTCTTCAGACAAGCGGAAGACCATGCCGCGTTTGGTGCGCCCGCGCCCGCGCGATAGCATGAGTGCAAAGGGAGATCGCCATGGCACACAAACCGGAACGCCCCATCCTGTCCGCTCCCCCGCCCAGACCGAAGGACGCGCCACTCGCGCTGTTCGGCATCCGGGTCGCCGATTTCAGCCATTTCATCGCCGGACCACTCTGCTCGATGATCCTTGCCGACATGGGCGCCGAAGTGATCAAGATCGAGAAAGCCGAGGGCGGCGATGATTTCCGCACCCTGCGTCCAGCGGTGACACCACGGGAAGGCGGGCCGTTTCTGTGGACCAACCGTAACAAGAAAAGCATCGCGCTCGACCTGACCCAGCCGGAGGCACGCCGCATCGCGCGCGAGATCATCGATGCCTCCGACATCGTGCTGGAGAATTTCTCGACGGGGGTGATGGCGAAATTCGGCCTCGACCATGCCACCGTTTCGGCCAGCAATCCGCGGCTGATCTATGCCTCGATTTCCGCCTATGGGCGTGATGGCGCGCTGAAGGACCGGCTCGGTTTCGACCCGATCACCCAGGCCGAGTCCGGGTTCATGTCGATGGTGGGCGAACCGGAGCGCGATGGCCAGCGCGCCGGTCCCTCGATCATGGACATGAGCACGGCGATGATGACCACCAACGCCGTGCTCGCCGCCCTGTTCGCGCGCGAACGAACAGGGCGCGGCCAGTTCGTCGAGAACGCGCTGTTCGATACCGCCGTCACCATGGTCGGATTCCACGCGATGAACTATTTGCTCAGCGGCGATGAACCAACCCGGTTCGGCAACAACAGCCGCGACACGGTGCCGACCGCCTCGATGCAAACCGCGGACGGACCGATCTTCATCGCCTGCGCCAACGACCGGACATGGCAGCGGATGGCGGCGCGGGTGCTCGACCGGCCCGACCTCGCGGCGCATCCCGATTACGCGAGA
>JAYVCG010000317.1:0-8142 GCA_043750075.1 Acetobacteraceae bacterium
CGCCGGCAAGCGCCGGTTCCTGGCCCTGCGGCATCTGAAGAAGAACGGAACGATCGACGGCGCCTACCCGGTGCCGGTCGAGATCATGGACGGCCTCGATGACCAGGACGCCATGCGTCTCGCGACCGTCGAGAACCTCCAGCGCGAACAGCTCCATCCCCTGGATGAGGGCGAGGCGTTTGCCAGCCTGCTACAGTCTGGCGGTACCATCGAGACGATCACCGGCAAGACCGGATTATCCGTGTCCATGGTCAAGCGCCGGTTAGCACTGGCGTCTCTGGCGCCAGAGGTGAAGAAGGCCTTCCTGTCCGGCTTGTTCAATCGCGGCGTCGCCGAGGCGCTGACCCTTGGATCGTGTGAACAGCAGCGCTCACTCCTGGAAAGCCTTCGATCCGGAGAGCCACCCGATGCGGACGACATCCGCGGGGTGTTCCTGGCGCGCAAGCCAACGCGCGCGATGGCGCTGTTCCCCGCCGGGCAATACCAGGGGACGCTGACCACCGACCTCTTCGCCGATGAGGAGACCACCTATCACGATGACGTGGATCAGTTCCTCGCGTTGCAGGGCGAGGCGGTCAATCTCCTGGCGGAAACCAAGCGTGAGACCGCAGCCTGGGTGGAGGTTCTTAATCTCTACTCAGTCCCCTGGTGGCAATTTCGCGAGGCAGAGGGGGACGAGCCTTCCGGCGTTGTGATCAATCTGCACCCTTCCGGCATGGTTGAAGTCCGCGAGGGCCTTGTGCGTCACGAAGTCGGGGAATCAGTAAGCCGCGCCACGCGGGTCTCCCCCATCGCGCCACGGCCGGCCAAGGAGCGTCCGGCATTCACCGCGGAACTCGTCCGCTACGCCGCGTGCCAGCGCAGCGCCGCCGTGCAGGCGGCTCTTCTGGCCAATCCACGTAAGGCGAGGGAGGCGGCGGTCACGCTGTTGCTGGTTAACTACCGCCGGGATTCCGGCATCCGCCTGACCTTGCACGAATGCCACTCCTCACCCGCCGCCGAACAAGCGCAGCGGTCGCACCAATCCATGAAGGAAGTGATCGATGATTCCATGACCCGCCTTGGCTTCCTCACGGATGCTGAAGGGTCTGACCGGCATGAGGGGCCATTCCGGCTCCTCAATGGCCAGGATGCTTTCGCCGTGCTGGACGCGGTGCGCGGACTGCCCGACGATCATCTTGACCGGTTGCTGAGCCTGCTTCCAATTCTGTGCCTTGGCCAGGATCACGCCGGGATGGTTGATGCCAGTGACACTCTGTTCCATCGCATCGCCCTGGATCTTGGCATGGTGATGAGAAACTGGTGGAAGCCGGACGCGGCGTTCCTGTCGCTTCTCACACGGGAGCAATTGCTCCAGGTGGCGGGAGAAAGCGGCGGGGCCATGCGCATGAAGGGCATGAATGGATGGACGAAACGGCGGCTGGTGGATGAGCTGGCCACCTACTTCGCCGCCCGCGTTGATCCGGAAAAGAAGCTGGAACGTCCGGCGGCTCAGTGGCTGCCGGGTCTGCTGTGCTTTCCGGCGGTGAAGTCCGTGATCAAGAACCGGACATGACAACAAGCCACCCTAACAAGGGTGGTCTTTTTATTTTCCTGGATAGAGGTGGCGCGATCAATGTGACGCGCGCGCGTCATTCAATTTTGAAATCCTCGATGCTCATCACGAAGCCACTCCCCCGCTTCATCCGTTCCACTCAGCATCACGCATCAAGTGAATGATGAAATGGAACATAAAAAAATCCCGCCGGAGCGGGTTCAATATTCCTGTGCCAGCATGATGGTCAGAACGCGCGTTGTCCTGGCGGGGTCAGTTGGATCATCTGATCCATAAGTCATCGTCGCATCGTAATAGTCTATCTTCCAGTACACCCTGTTCCCCGCCTCTTCAAAATTTCCAAAATCGTGCTCCCTGTGCGGATCATTCGCCGTGGTGAATTGATCGAACGTCCTCACCCGCTGGAGGATGGCGTCACGGATTTTCTCAGGAAGAGCCGCGATGCCAGAAGTGGTCAGCACTCGCCCACCCTGGAATGTCTGACGAAACGTATCGTTGAGTTCCCGGATGCGGACGTATGTGGATTCCGTCATGATGCCTGTCCACCTCGTGTGCCGGCGTTTTCATGTTGCTGGTTACACACCGGGCAACCATCAGCATGCTGATGTGACCACCCGTTTTCGCATTCGTGGCCGGAGCGTGAGCGTTGGTGATGGTTACGGAAAAGAGCCATGTGAGCTTCCTTCGTTCCTCTGCTTCGATGTCCACAACAGGCACCGGAGGAAAGAACCAAGGCCCCGCGTTATTTTATCAGCATCTTCATTCATGTGCATCTGAAAATCATGATTTTCATACTACCTTTCAGGCAAATGGCATTGCTTTTGATTCGTACGGAGCAGCGTTTGAGTGTGGTAAGCTGTGGGCATGGCGGAAGAAATACCATTACTGAAAGTAGCGCGCAGTAGCGCGCAAGAGCGCGAAGTAGCGCGCCACGAACTGACCATCAAGGCGGCTTCTTCCCTGTTCGCGGAATTCGGTGTCCCCCGCTCACCTCGATCTGTTCAAGGCTTTTGTAAAGATGGGCACATTGATTGTGTTCGGATTAAAGGCCCGACCGGCGATAAATATTTTGTTGATCGGAATTCCATTGAACGATACGCGAAGGAGCTTAAGCAAATTGAAGAGGTCGGAAAAATATCATCCGATGAACCTAGCGCGCAACAGCGCGAACCTGCGCGCGAAAGCGCGCAACAGCGCGCAGTGGCTGTACCCGAACCGTTTGAAGAACCTGCATCGGAAGATGGTCGAGTTAAAGACCTGGAAGATTCTGTCAGAGTGTTTAAAGAGGAAAATCTTAATTTGAAAATTGATAATCGTGGCAAGGAAATTTTTATAAATCAGCTTGTCGAGGATCGCGGTAAGATGATGGATAAAGTACAAGAGATCAGCTATAAACTTGGAGTTTCAGAAAGTCGATTACAACAACTGGAGGCACCAAAAGAGGAAGCGCGCAACAGCGCGCAAGACCGCGAAGCAGCACGCGGTGACGAAATTAACGAATTGCCAATTGCGAATCAGCTTGTGCAGAAAAATGAAATTACTGAACCCAGCACAGCGATGATTGAAAATAGAAATCCTGACACATCACCGGCTATAGCCACTGCGCAGTCCCCACGCTCATTTTGGAAAAAGATTTTTCAATAGACTATCCCCACCAGCCGCGCGCATTTCCTTTGCTGAGTGATAAGCTAAGAAGATGGACAGGCGGCAAGGAAAACTCACATCTATCGGGCAACTGATCGCAGAGAAAAATATAATCCTTAAAGGAGCGGATGCGCTTTCCGCGCGAGGCTTCACTCAGGTTCCCAATCACATCCTTGAGACCAGCAAAATTTCGCCCGGTGCGAAGCTCGCGTATGCGATGCTCTTGAAGTACGCTTGGCAAAATGATTTTTGCTTTCCTGGCCAGGATCGACTTGCCAAGGATATGGGTGGTGGTGTCCGAAGCATTGTCCGGTATGTCCAGGAGTTGGAAACCGCGGGGTTTGTAAAGATAGTCCGCAGAGGGCAAGGCAAGCCAAATTTATATGAACTTAATCTCAGTGTTAAAGGCAAAAAGGCATAACCAGAAGTGCCAATTTGGCACTTCTGGAAGTGCCAGTACGGCACATCAAGAGATGCCAAATTGGCATACTAATAAGATACAATTAATAAGATAAAAGATAAAAATACTCAGTTTCCCAGACCAGCCTTTTGAAAAGGTAAAGTAGCCCACAGATCAGGGATCTTCGTTTACAACAAAGCGATATGATACACTCTGCCACATAGGAAACAGCACACCATGGCCAAGAATTATCACTACACCGCTGTGTTTGGGCCAGCCGAGGAAGGGGGATTGATCGTCACCTTTCCGTCACTCCCTGGTTTGATCACTGAAGGGGATACGTTGGAGGAGGCGCGGGTTATGGCTGAGGATGCGTTGCGCGGGTATCTTGAAAGCTTGATGATGGATGGTATCATGGTGCCGGTTGAAGAACACCCGCCAAGCTGCTGAAACGGGGCACCCCTGCATCACACCTGTCTGAGCGTAAAGGAATTGGTGAAGATTCTGTGACTCACCCCGGTCTCCAGCATCGCGCCAGACGCGCCACAAGCTCTCACGAACGCTTAGAATGGCAAAAACGACCTACCCTACCAGTCAGGGGCGTTCACCGTTCTCAGAGGTTCCTGGCGCGATTTGGAGGGTGATGCAATTCAAGCGCTGCCACATTCAAAAATACGAGTTCCTTCCCGAACTTAACTAACTCATCAGTATACCATACTAAAAAAATTACACATCTTTGCGAAATAGTTGCAGATGCATTCGAATGTGATACAATCATTTCCATGAAAATTAATCAATCACAGGCCCCAAAAGACACCGCCATGACCGTCCGTCTTCCGTCTCAGATTGTCGGGATGTTGGATGCCTTGGCCCACAATACCCGGCGCAGCAAGGCATATTTGGCAGGGGAGGCGATCACGTCCTACGTGGAGCAGAACGCATGGCAGGTTGCCCGCATCGCCGCATCGCTTGAGGAGGCAAAGTCCGGTACTCCAGGCATACCGCACGCCGAGGTCGAGCGCTGGGTCAACTCTTGGGACACCCCTAATGAGCTTACCCGACCGGAGGCACACCCCTAATCCGTCATGGAGATTTCCTGGCGCCAGAGAGCGCTTGATGACCTTGAGGCTGCCCGCGCATACATCGCGACCACAAACCCAGCCGCATCGCGGAGGTTTTTGGAGTTGATACTCGGGACGGTCGCGCGACTACCCACGACACCGGATATCGGACGGCCAGGACGCGCGCAGGGCACCCGGGAGATGGTGGTGCCGAAGACGCCCTACATCGTGGCGTACTCCGTCCTCAACGACGTGATTGTCATCCTCGACGTGCTCCATAGTGCCCAGGAGTGGCCAGACCGGTTCTGACCTCCGCTCCCTGCCCATCCTCCTCATGGACTCCCATGCCGCCTCCCAACACCTCAAACCCGAGACACGCTCTTTTCCGAGACATAGGCGAGACATGGAATTTTCCAGGAGGCTCTTTTTCCATCTAACCTATTGATTTTGCTGGCGCGCCCTGGTGGACTCGAACCACCGACCCACAGCTTAGAAGGCTGTTGCTCTGTCCGGCTGAGCTAAGGGCGCTTATCGCTCCGCGGCAGCTTATCCCATCATCCTCGCGGCAGGCAAAGTCCTGGAAAGGCATGGGCCGCGCGATCCAGGCGAGTCCCGTGTAACCGCCCTCTCACCGAACCGTGAGGCGTGGCGAACCTGCCTCCGCGCCGCCGCCGCGTCAACAATTTCTCCCCGCACGGCCGGGGACAACCCATGGATCCTGGCATCACAGCGCCACCGTCAACGCATCATACTCATACAGCCAGTTATACCGCGCCGCCACCTTCTCCGGCTGAAACTCCCGATCGACATACGCCGCCGCCCCCACCGCGTCGCCAAGCGCCGGGTTGTGGAAGCGTTTGGTGTTGTCGGACGACCCCCGCACGATCGCCGCCGTGCGTTCCAGCCGCGCCCGTTCGTAATGCCGCAACGCCTCCGCCACGTCGTCGAACGCGTCGAGGCAGCGGGCGATGACGATCCCATCCTCCAGCGCCATGTTGGCGCCCTGCGCCAGGAACGGCAGGGTGGGGTGCGCCGCGTCGCCCATGACGCAGACCCTTCCCTCCGAGAAATGGTCCAGCGGCTCGCGTCCCAGCAGCGCCCATTTGAAGGGCGTGTCGATGGCGCGGACGATGGTCTTCACGTCCTCGTGCCAGAGGGCGAGGTCGCGCAGGCATTCCGCGGTGGTGCCGGGCTCGGTCCAGGACTCGACGCGCCAGTCATCGCGTTCGATGACGGCGACGAAATTGAGGATTTCCCCCCGGCGCAACGGATAAGTGACGACATGACCGCCGACGCCGATCCAGTTGTTGCCGACTAACTGGCGCTGATGCTCCGGCAGCCGCTCCATCGGCACGAGGCCGCGCCAGACCATGATGCCGGTGAATTCGGCCCTTCCGTCGCCGAACATTTGCTGACGGATGGCCGAATGCACGCCATCGGCGCCGATCAGCACGTCGCCGGTCGCGGTCTCGCCGTTCGCGAGGCGGATCGTCGCCGTGCGCCCGTCCTGCTCGAAGCCGACGCAGCCATTGCCGGTGCGGATCGCCTCCGGATCGGCGCGGCGCACGGCGTCCAGCAGCACGGCGTGGAAATCGCCGCGATGCGCCATCCAATAGGGGGCGCCGAAGCGTGCCTCGGCGCTTTCCCCGAGATCGAAGGCTCGCCAGCGCTGGCCCGTGCTCCAGAGGCGGAATTCGCGGCCAAGCGGCACGCAGACGATGCGCTCCATCGCCGCGCGCAGGCCAAGCGCGATCAACAGGCGCGAGCCGTTGGAGCCGATCTGCACGCCTGCACCGATCTCCTTCAGGTCGGACGCCTGTTCATACACCCGCACGCGATGGCCGCGCTGGATCAGCGCCAGCGCGGTGGTCAGGCCGCCCAGACCGGCGCCCGCGATCAGCACGTCACGCATGGAGACGGTCTTCCCGCCACAGGCCCAGTACATCCTGCACCGGCCGGTCGGAGAAGCTGAACAGCACCGCCTCCGACGCCGCGCGGTGGTGATGCGTGTGCCAACTGGGGACGACGAACAGATCGCGCGGCTTCCAGCGGAACACGGTATCACCGACGATGGTTTCCCCCGTGCCCTCGACGACGGAATAGATCGTGCCATCGGTGGAACGGTACGGCGCCGTGGCGAAGCCGCCCGGCAGCAGCGCCATGAACGCGCCGATCGTCGGCATGGGCGAGCCACCGGTCGCCGGATTGATGAACCGCAGCTTGTGCCCGTGACACGGATCGGGATCGCCGTTGCGCGACAGGGTCAGCAGCGCCTCGCGCGTGCGGGAATAGGGATAGCTGAACACCGGCGAGGATTTTGTCTGAGGCTTCCAGTCCACCGGCACCATGTTGGCGCCGTACCGGGCCAGGCTGTCGCCCTCGGGCCGCGTCACCGATTGGCTCTCGGCGTTGGAGGGTTCGGCGAAGCTGGCGTCCAGCATCTTCACCATCGGCACGTCGAGCCCGTCGAGCCACACCATCGGTTGCGCGGATTCGTTGCCGTGGTCGTGCCAGGTCCAGGGCGGGGTGATGACGAAATCGCCGGGCTCCATGATGGCGCGCTCGCCCTCGACGGCGGTGTAGGCGCCGTGTCCCTCGACGATGAAGCGCAGCGCCGAGGGGGTGTGGCGATGCGCTGGCGCGACCTCGCCGGGCAGGATCATCTGCAATCCGGCGAACAAGGAATTGGTGATGCGCGACTGCCCGGCCAGCCCCGGATTCTCCAGGATCAGCACGCGGCGTTCCGCTTCCCTCGCGGTGATCAGCGCGCCGGATTCCATCATGAACGGGCGTACCACATCGTCGTAGTCCCAGTGGAACGGCCGCGCGTCCGAGGTCGGCGTGCGGGTCACGAGCGCGTGCAGCCGCTCCCACAACGGCGCCAAGCTGTGCGCGTGAATGCGGTCGTAGAACGCCTGACGGTCGGGCGCGATGGGGGAGTCATTCATGGGGCGTTTCCTTCTGGCGGCGCCAGTATTGTCGTCCGGTGGAAGGCGGTCAGTGGGACCATGAGGCCGATGCGCGGTCATGACCGGCACCGTGCCCGCGTTCCCAAGGGCGCGGTTCAGGCCGCCGTCAGATTGGTCGTCCGGTACAACGCGGCCAACGGCACGGAGAAGGCAATGCTGTCCAGCGTCAGCGTTTCCTCCGGCCCGATCCGCAACGGCACCTCCGGCCAGGAACCGTCGGCGCCGCGGCGGAGCAGTTCCGCCTCCACGCGCGTGCTGTTCACTACCAGGACTTCCCTGACGGTGGGGAGGGTCAGATAGGTCCAGACATTGGCCCAGGTCTCGGATTCGTTACTTGGAGAGAGGATTTCGATGAGGATGAGCGGGTCGGGGAGCATTTGCCCGCCCACCGAAGGCGCGCACGTGACCCCGATATCAGGCACACGGTAATTCCGGTCCGACCGTCCCCTGGGCACGATGCCGGGTTCCATGACCGCGCGGCATCGGCTTCCTGGTATTGTCAGATGGTTCCAC
>JAYVCG010000318.1:0-3204 GCA_043750075.1 Acetobacteraceae bacterium
CAGGAAATCGCTGATCTGCTCGGCGATTTGCAGGGCGACGTTTTCCTGCGCCTCGGCGGTGGCGGCGCCGAGATGCGGGGTGCAGACGACGTTGTCGAGACCGAACAAAGGCGAGGCGGTGGCCGGTTCGCTCTCGAACACATCCAGCGCCGCGCCCGCCACATGACCGGAGCGGATGGCGTCGGCCAGCGCCGCCTCGTCCAGCAAGCCGCCGCGGGCGCAGTTGATGATGCGCACGCCCGGACGGGTTTTCGCCAGTGCTTCACGGGAGAGAATGTTTTTCGTGGCATCGGTCAACGGCGTGTGCAGCGTGATGAAATCGGCGCGTTCCAGCAGCGTGTCGAGTTCCACTTTCTCCACCCCCAGGTCGAGGGCGCGTTTCTCGGACAGGTACGGATCGTAGGCGATGACCTTCATGTGCAGCCCGGCGCCGCGATTGGCCACGATGGAGCCGATATTGCCGCAGCCCACGACGCCCAGAGTCTTGCCGGTCAGTTCGACGCCGAGGAAGCGGTTCTTTTCCCATTTGCCCGCGCGGGTGGAGGTATCGGCGGAGGGAATTTGCCGGGCAAGGGCGAACATCATGGCGATGGCGTGCTCGGCTGTCGTGATGGTGTTGCCGTGCGGGGTGTTCATCACCACCACGCCGCGCGCGGTGGCTGAACGAATGTCCACGTTATCGACGCCGATGCCGGCGCGGCCGACGACCTTCAAATTCACCGCCGCGTCGAGCAGTTCCCGCGTCACCTTGGTCGCGGAGCGGATCGCGAGACCGTCGTATTCTGGAATGATCGCCCGCAGTTCGGCGGGGGAAAGTCCGGGTTTCAGATCGACCTCGACACCGCGGCGGCGGAAGATCTCGACCGCGGCGGGGGAGAGTTTGTCGCTGATGAGAACCTTGGGCATGGGATTCCGTTCCGGGTCGTGTGTGGGGGGGCGGCGGTCAGGAAAAAAGCAAGATTTTAACACGGATTACACGGATTAAGAACACGGATTGCACGGAGTTCATACCGCCGCGCGAAGCGCTTCAATCCGTATCGGCATTCAGGGGGGTGACAACGCGTTCATGACGGCGCCGCCACGTTCCGTGTAATCCGTGCCCTTAATCCGTGTAATCTGTGTTAAAACCTTGCTTCCCGCCATATCAGCCGGGAAAGTGGTGCCAGATGGGCTCGTGCCTCATCATTGCCGTGCCACAACGTCATGCGCCCACTGGCACCACGGCATCAGCGCCTGAATGTCAGAGGTTTCGACCGTGGCGCCGCCCCAGATGCGCAGGCCCGGCGGTGCATCGCGATAGGCGCCGATGTCGTATGCGATACCGTGTTCCTCCAGCAGCGCCGCGATCTTTTTCGCTGCTTTGGCGCGTTCCGCGGCCTCAAGCCCCAGGAACCAGGGGGAAACGATGTTGAGGCAGATCGAGGTGGTGGAGCGTGTCGCCGGATCGCGCGCCAGGAAGTCGTACGCTGATCCCGCCGCGATGAAAGCGGCGATGGCCTGGAAATTGGCCTCCGAGCGGGCGATCAGCGCGGGCAGGCCGCCGATGCGTTCGGCCCACCGGAGACCGTCGAGCGCATCCTCCACGCACAGCATCGAGGGGGTGTTCAGCGTGTCGCCGCGGAAGATGCCCTCGGTCAGTTTGCCCTTGCTGGTCAGGCGGAACAATTTTGGCAAGGGCCAGGCGGGTTCGTGCGATTCCAGGCGGGCGGCGGCGCGGGGGGAGAGGGCCAGCATGCCGTGCGCGGCCTCGCCCCCCAGCACTTTTTGCCAGGACCAGGTGACGACATCGAGTTTTTCCCACGGCAACGGCATCGCGAACGCGGCGGAGGTGGCGTCGCAGATCGTCAGTCCCGCGCGATCGGCGGCGATCCAGTCGGCGTTCTTCATCCGCACACCGGAAGTCGTGCCATTCCAGGGGAACACCACGTCATGCGCCGGGTTGACGGCGGCGAGATCGGGCAATTCGCCGTATTCCGCCCCCAGCACGCGCGCGTTGGGCAGTTTCAGGTGCCGGGTGATGTCGGTGGCCCACCCGGCGCCGAAGCTTTCAAACGAAAGCACATCGACCGGGCATGGGCCAAGCAGCGACCACAACGCGATTTCCACGGCGCCGGTGTCGGAGCCGGGCACGACGCCAAGCCGCCACCCGGCGGGCATGTTCAGCAATGCCGCGGAACGATCAATGACCTCGGTGATGCGGGCTTTGGTTTCGGGTGCGCGATGATTACGGCCCAGAAGCGCGCCGCTCAATGCCTCCATCGTGAATCCTGGGCGTTTGGCGCAGGGGCCGGAGGAAAACCGCGGGTTGGCGGGGCGCGCGTGTGGTGTCGGGTTCATGTGTCAGCTCTCCCTTTCAGAAGAGAAGCGCCCCGGTGGGGGGGCGTGGCCCGGTCAGGGGTCTACGGCCGGGCGCGGGCGCGCGTCAAACGAAAAAGCCCCGTGGCACGGGGCGCGCGCCTTCTGAGAGGCCCGTGCCGCTCGCCATGCCCGCTTTTCCCGGAGGACACGGAGGGACGGAGGACACTGAGAAGAAGGCCAGCCCGCGAGCGGGCGGGCCTCCGTGATCTCCGTTCCTCCGTGTCCTCCGGGAAAAGCGGGCCGCGGGACCGGGAAAGTGTTAGAGAATGGCGAGGCCGCCCGCGCCCCAGGAATCGCGGCGTCAGGGCCGCGCCATCAGCCCCAGCGCCTCGCGCCGCGTCCAGCGCCAGAGCATCAGGGCGGCGACCACCATCAGTCCCGCCGCGAGACCAAGCCATATGCCGATGCCGCCCATCCCCACCGGAAACGCGAGCACGATGCCCAAAGGCAGGCCGATCCCCCAATAGCCGGTCAGGGCGAACAGCATCGGCACGCGCGCATCGTGCAGACCGCGCAACATGCCCGCGCCCACGGCCTGCGCGCCATCGGCGATCTGGAACAAGGCGGCGAGCATCAGGAACGACGTGGCCAGCGCGATGACGGGCGCGTTGGCGGGATCGGCGGTGTCGAGGAAGGCGGAGATCAGCAGACGCGGCGCCAGTATCATCGTCAGCGACATCAGGCCCATGAAGGAAACCGCCAGGCCCAGGGCGGTCCAGCCGGAGAGACGCGCTGCCTCCTTGTCCTCCGCGCCCCGCGCCCGTCCCACGCGCACCGCCACCGCCTGCGCCAGACCCAGGGGCACCATGAAGGTCAGGGAAGCAAGCTGGATGGCGATGGAATGCG
>JAYVCG010000319.1:0-4059 GCA_043750075.1 Acetobacteraceae bacterium
TTCAAGGGCACCCAGACCCGCTCCGCCGCCGCCATCGCCGAGGAGATCGAGGCCGTCGGCGGCCACATCAACGCCTACACGGCGCGCGAGCAGACCGCCTATTACGTCAAGGTGCTCAAGGAGGACACGGCGCTTGGCGCCGACATCATCGGCGACATCCTGACCCATTCGACCTTCGAGCCGGAGGAGATGGAGCGCGAGCGCGGCGTCATCCTGCAGGAGATCGGCCAGGCCAACGACACCCCGGACGACATCATTTTCGACCACTTCCAGGAAGTCGCCTACCCCAGCCAGTCCCTCGGCCGTCCCATCCTGGGCACCGAGGAGGGCATCAAGGGCATGCCGCGCGCCATCCTGACCGGCTACATGAAGCGCCATTACGCGCCGGGCAACGTCGTGGTCGCCGCCGCGGGCAAGCTGGAGCACGCGGACATCCTCGACCTGGTGAACCGCCACTTCGCCGACCTGCCCGCGCACACCCCGCCCAACATGGAAAACGGCGCCTACCAGGGCGGCGAGTTCCGGGAAAACCGCGACCTCGATCAGGTCCACATCGTCCTCGGCTTTCCCTCGGTCGGCTATTCCGATCCGGATTACTACCCGACGCTGCTGCTCTCCACCGTACTGGGCGGGGGCATGTCGTCGCGCCTGTTCCAGGAAATCCGGGAAAAGCGCGGGCTGGTGTATTCCATTTACTCCTTCGCACAGCCCTACATGGATGGCGGGTTGTTCGGTATTTACGCGGGCACCGGAGAGAGCGAGGCCGCCGAACTGATGCCGGTCACGCTGGAAGAACTGCGTAAGGTGCAGAAATCCGTCTCCGACGCCGAGCTGTCGCGCGCCAAAGCCCAGGTGAAGGCGAGCATATTGATGTCGCTGGAAAGCACCGGCAGCCGGTGCGAGCAACTGGCGCGGCAAATTCAGGTCTTCGGCCGCGTGCTGTCCACCGAGGAAACCGTCCGCAAGATCATGGCCGTGACGCCGGAGGACATCCAACGCTCCGCCGTCCGGCATTTCCGCGGCAAGCCGACCCTCGCCGCGATGGGCCCAGCTGACCGTGTGCCGGGTCTGGCCGCGATCACGGAGACGCTGGGCGCGTGACGGCGCGGGCGTGACTCCGGCCGCGTAACGGCGGCGTAAACCGCGGGCGCGTATCACTCCGGACGGCTGATGCCCGATATCACGGCGGAAAGCGCCAGGACCGGAAATCCTGTGCGTGACCGCCGCGACACGGACGTATGCCAGCATTGTCTGGAATCCGCGCGGCGATCCGTGCTTTACCTTCGCCGCATCCGAGAAAAGGAACCTCTCCCGTGCGTATCACGATGATTGGCGGCGGCTATGTTGGCCTAGTCTCCGGTGCCTGTTTCGCTGAATTCGGCACCGAGGTGACGGTGGTGGAAGCCGACACCACCAAACTCGCCGCCCTGCGCGACGGCCGCATGCCCATCTACGAGCCCGGCCTTGAAAAGCTGGTGCTGGAAAACGTCGCGGCCGGCCGCCTGTCCTTCACCGGCGACCTGACCCAGGGTGTGCAAGGGGCGGAGGCGGTGTTCATCGCGGTCGGCACCCCGACACGCCGCGGCGATGGCCACGCCGACCTGACCTATGTGTACGCGGCGGTGGAACAGGTGGCGCGCGCGCTGACCGTGTCCACCGTGATCGTCACCAAATCCACTGTCCCCGTCGGCACCGGGCGGCGGATCAAGGAAATCGTCGCCGCCACGCGGCCCGATCTCGACATCACCGTCGCCTCGAACCCCGAATTCCTGCGCGAGGGCAACGCCATCGGCGATTTCATGCGCCCCGACCGCGTGGTGATCGGCGCCGAGAGCGAACGCGCCCGCGAAGTACTGGGACGCCTGTACCGCCCGCTGAACCTGATCGAGACACCGATCCTCTATACCGGTATCGAAACGGCCGAACTGACCAAATACGCCGGCAACGCCTTTCTGGCGATGAAGGTGACGTTCATCAACGAAATGGCCGACCTGTGTGAGAAGGTCGGCGCCGATGTGCATGATGTGGCGCGCGGCATTGGCCTCGACGGACGCATCGGGCGGAAATTCCTGCATCCCGGCCCAGGGTATGGCGGCTCATGCTTCCCCAAGGACACGCTGGCGCTGGTCCGTACCGCGCAGGACCATGGCGCGCCGTCCCGCCTCGTGGAGGCGACGGTGCAGGTCAACGAGGCCCGGAAATCCAGCATGGCGATGCGGGTGATCGCGGCCTGCGGCGGCTCGGTACGCGGCAAGACCATCGCCGTGCTTGGCCTGACCTTCAAGCCGGAGACCGACGACATGCGCGATTCCCCATCGCTGCCGATCGTCTCGCGGCTGGCGGGCGATGGCGCGGTCATCCGCGCGTTCGACCCGGAGGGGATGGAGCAGGCACGGCCCCTGCTGCCGGGATCAGTGGTCTATTGCCGCGACGCGCTGGACGCCGCCACCGGGGCGGACGCGGTGGTTTTGATCACGGAATGGAACGAGTTCCGTGCCCTGTCGCCCATACGGTTGCGCGACATCATGAACGGCGCGGTGCTGGTCGATCTGCGCAACGCCTGGGACCCGGTGGCGATGCGTCAGGCCGGGTTCGCGTATCACGGGATCGGCCGGCCGGGGTGATACGGACGCCAATATAAAAACCGGCCCAATAAGCGAAACCGCCGCGCGCGATTAACGGTTCATCAACCGCGAGGCGATATGCCTCGCGCATGGATCTGACCGTTTGCGTTTGCACGCATGACCGGCCCCGCTATGCGCGGGACTGTCTCGACGGGTTACGCCGTCAGACGGCGCCCTCCGGCTGTTTCGAGATCGTGATCGTGGACAGCGGGTCACCGGAGCCCGCCCGTGCCGCGCTCATCCTGCTGGCGCGGGAACATCCGGGCGTCCGTCTCATCCGCGTCGAGCAACCGGGCGTCAGCCTCGCCCGCGATGCCGGGGCCGCCGCCGCGCGAGCGGAATACATCGCCTACATCGACGACGACGCCATTCCAGCCGAGGACTGGGTGGCCGCGATCCTGACCGCCCTCGCCGCGCCGGACTTGCCTCCGGTGGTCCTTGGCGGGCGTATCCTGCCGAAATGGGAAGCCCCGCTGCCCGCCTGGTGGCCGCCTTCCCTGCGCGGCGTGCTGTCAATCATCGAGCACGAGGGCCAGGGCGAATACCGTACCCCGGCGCTTCCCCCTGGCCTGGAACCCTACGCGGCGAACATGGTGGTTCATGTGCCCTCGCTGCGGGCCAATGGCGGGTTCGGTGACGGGATTGGCCGGATCGGGCACGCGTTGCTGTCGGATGAGGAGGTGAGGCTCGCCTGGCGTTTGCAGGATGCGGGCCTGTCCGCGCGCTATGATTCCCGGATCGTGGTGTTCCATCAGATTCAGGCGCGGCGTCTGCATCCGGAATGGCTGCTGTCGCGGCTGTACTGGCAGGGGGCCTCCACCGTTCTGACCCGGAGGTCGCTGCGCTATCACCGCGCGGTCTGGCGCGAACTGCCACGCCGGTTACTGGTCGCCGCCTTGTGCGCCCCCGCCGCGCTGCTGCCCGGTCACTCCACCCGTTGCCTCGCCCTCCGCTGGCGCTGGGCCTACGCCACCGGCTTCATCCGCGCCGCTTTCGGCTGGCGGGCGGCGCGGGCAGCCCGGCGTCTCGGTGTTTCCACGCCAGCCGGACGGGCGGTCTCATGATCCTGTACCAATGGCGCGGCCCGGCGCGCAATTTCGGCGACGAGCTGAACAGTCTGCTGTGGCCAGGATTGCTCCCCGGCTTTTTCGATCAGGACCCGCGCACGCGGTTTCTTGGCATCGGCTCCATCCTCGATGGCAGGCACGATCCAGGGATGCTGAAACTGGTCGCCGGTTCCGGTTATGGCGGATATGAGGCGCCGATCACACTCGATGCGACCTGGCGGGTGCATTGGGTGCGCGGACAACGCACCGCGCGGCTGCTGAGTCTTCCACCCGCGCTGGGTCTGGGCGATCCGGCCTCGCTGCTGCCGTTGACCGGTCCGATGCCCGCGCGGCAGGACCGGGACATCGGTTTCATGCCGCATTTCGAA
>JAYVCG010000320.1:0-2664 GCA_043750075.1 Acetobacteraceae bacterium
CGGCTTCTGGCGCACCGGAAATTACTGGGGCAGCCAGACGCTGGACATAAAGCCCGACATCCTCGTCTGCGCCAAAGCCCTGTCCGCGGCCTACATGCCGATCAGCGCGGTGCTGGTGAGCCAGTTCGTGTTCGACGCCCTGGCGAAGGAAAGCAACGCGATCGGCACGTTCGGCCACGGCTTCACCTATTCCGGCCATCCGGTGCCTGCCGCCGTGGCGATCGAGACGCTGAAAATCTACGACGAGATGAACATCGGCGCGCATGTCGGCGCGGTTGGGCCGCATCTGCAAAACGAACTGCGCCGCCGTTTCGCCGGTCATGAACTGGTGGGAGAAATCCGCGGCGCCGGATTGATCGCGGCGGTGGAACTCGTCGCCGACAAAGCCACGCATGGTAATTTCGATCCGGGCGCGAAAGTGGGCGCGCGACTGATGAAACTCTGCGAGCAGAACGGCGTCATCGTGCGCGCCGTCGCCAACGACTCGCTGTGCTTCAGCCCGCCGCTGGTCATCACGACCGAGGAAATCGACGACATGCTGGATCGCGTCAGCGCGTCGCTGGATGAACTGACGGTGCAACTGCGGCGGGAACAAATCGCCGTCGTGGGGTGACTTCCATTCGGGTGCTGGTGGGATTGTCCGCGAAGCGGAAGGTCTCACCACGGAGATCACGGAGAACCACGGAGGCGCACGGAGGCGCACGGAGGTTCGTGTCGTGGAATGCGGCACGGATCACGATGCTTTCCTTCTCCGTGCGCCTCCGTGGCTCTCCGTGATCTCCGTGGTGAAAACCTTTCCTGAGCCACGAACACAGGCGAATTTTCCAGGTGCCCGCCCGCTCACACCGCCTGACGCGCCACGAACCTGCCGTCCCCAGGCTTCCCCAACACCGTCTCCCCGTCCCAGATCATCCGCCCGCGCAACCATGTCGCCGCGACCCGCGCCCGCATCGGACGCCCGTGATACGCGGACCAGTTCATCTCCGGCCGGTCCACCAGCACCTTCTCATCGAACACGAAACTCCCCTTCTCCAGCACCACCAGATCGGCGTCGGACCCCACCCGGATCGCGCCCTTCCGCGGCCACAACCCATGCAGTTTCGCGCTCCGTTCCGCGCAATATGTCGCCATCAACATCGGCGACAGCCCGCGTTCCTCCAGCAGCGTGAACATCAGCGGCGCGAAACTCTGTAACCCGGTCAAACCGGCGCCACAGGCGAAAATGTCGTCGCCCATCTTACGCTCCCGCGGCCAGGGCGCGTGATCGGTGGAGATGTAGGCGATCTTGTCCGCGATCAGGCATTCCCACATCCGTTCCACCTCCGCCGCGGTGCGGAACGGCGGGTTGCATTTGCCAAAACCCTTGAGACGGATGATGTCGTCCTCGGTCATGCACAGATAATGGATGCACGCCTCGCCCGTGGTCTTCGCCCCCAACTGACGGAATTGCTCAGCGAGCGTGAAGCCGCGGGCGATGGAGGAATGCGCGATATGCACATGCGCGCCGGTCTCCAGCGCCATCTCGAAAATTTCCAGATCGGCCATCGACTCGGCCAAAGGCGGGCGCGTGCGGCAATGCATGATCGGATCGGCGCGGCCCGATGCGCGCGCCTCGGCGGTCAGGGTCTCGACGAGTTCCTGATCCTCGTTATGGATCGCCACGGGCAGGCCGGTTTTGGCGATTTCACGAAACGCCGCCAGCATCGTTGGGTGGTCGATGCGCGGAAACCGCACGGCGTCATACTCATACGTGGACAGCTTGAACGCCGAAATCCCGGCTTTCGCCAGTGCGGGAATCGCGTGCACGCCGCCGGTCTTGGTGATCGTGCCATAAAGCGCCATGTCCACATGCGACGTGCGCTCGACCCAGCCGATTTTATCTTGCAACAACGCGGCGTCCGTCACCGGCAGCGGCACGTCATAAGGCATGTCGCAGCACGTCGTCACACCCCCGGCGGCGGCGGAGCGGGACGCGCTCTCGATCCCCGGCCAGCCGGTCGAGGAGGAAGTGTGCATGTGGCCATCGACCAGACCGGGTAAAATCAGGTGCTCGCCATGCGAAATGGTTTCCGTGGCGGGTGGAGGAGCCCCCTGGCCTATGGCGGCGATTTTTTCTCCACGCACCGCGACATAGCCGTCGCGGAGGATGGCGTCAGTGGTGATCACGGTGCCGGTGATCACGCGATCAAAGGGCGTTGACACTTATATATTAGCATCCTTCGGTGCATGAGGGGACAAAACGGAAAGCGAAGCGCGGGGCTCCGCCCCAAACCCCGCCAGGGGAATGTCCCCTGGACCCATTCCATTAAGAAGGAAAACGGGGAAATGGCAAAGGCCCAATGCGGCCACCGCTGTTTCATCGCATGAAACATGTTGTCCCAATCGTGCGGTGAGGCCTATAATGGCATGAATTATCAACATGCGATGGAGGGGAAACGCGATGATCAACGTTCTTGAACTGGCGCGGATCGCGGACGATGTCTATCTGGATGCATCCCATGGCAGCGGGGGATGGCACCGGATCGTCAACCGGCCAGCGAATGGCGGGAAGACCGGGTTCTTCGGCGCCAGCTATCGCAAGGGCAATGTCATCGTCATCGCCTTCCGTGGCAGCGAAACGAAGGATTTTGGCAACGACTGGATCGTCAACGACGGCGCCATCAT
>JAYVCG010000321.1:0-4838 GCA_043750075.1 Acetobacteraceae bacterium
CTTTGTGGTGATATTTTCTTTGACCGCGATCCAGGCACGGGCGCCGGGTGTACGCGCGTGCCGGAAAATTCCGGTTTTTCAGGTTTTCGCACGAACGGAGTATGACACAGGGACACAGAGATTTCCTCGCGATTCCAAGGGAGCATCTCCGTGCCTCTGTGGTGAAGCTTTCGCGTATCGTGCCACAAGGGGAACACCACCCCAGACCCCCATGCCCTGAACACGCGCGGCTCCGGTCTCGCGCGCGAACAGGGTATGTTCCCGCCAGTTCACCCTCACGGAACGCATGCCATGTCAGCGCCCCTCCCCCCTGTTCCCGTGCTGCTGCACGGCTTTCTCGGCTTCGTCCGCCTGGGCCCGGTCGTCTATTTCCGCGGGGTCGAGCAGGCGTTGCGCGCGGACGGCATCGTGCCGCTCATCCCGGCGGTGCCTCCGGCGGGTTCCATCGCCGAACGGGCGGCGGCGCTGGCGCGCATCCTCGACGCGCATGGAGCCCGCGCGTTCGTGCTGTTCGGGCACAGCATGGGCGGGCTCGACGCGCGGTATCTGGCGGCGCATCTCGATCCGGACCATCGGGTGAAGGCGGTGATCACGGTTGGCACCCCGCATCGCGGCTCGCCCGTGGCGGCGCGGTTCCTGGACCAGACGGGATGGCGGCACCGGTGGTTCGGGCGGCACTGGCTGCCGGCACTGCGCGATCTCGATCCCGCCGTCAGGGAACGCGAGCCCATCCCGGACCGGCCCGACGCGCGTTACGAATCCCACATGGCGCGGCGTCCGCCAGGCGGGATACCCTGGTGGCTGCGCGCCGTGACCAGTCCGGTCGAGGGGGAGAACGACGGTCTGGTGTCCGTCGCCTCGGCCCGATGGGGACGCGCGCATGACGTTCTGACAGCGGATCATTTCGAACTGGTGGGATGGAGCGTCAGTTTGCCTGATCGCGCCGCGGGCAGACCGTTCGATCACATTCCGTTCTGGAGGCGGATCGTCAGGGACGCGGTCGCGCGAGGGTGACACGGCTAAGGGGCATGGGAAGGTGTTTTCGTGGAGACCGGTTTTCACGGTCCGGTGTGGGGGAAAGGGCGCGTTTTTCAACCGCGGATGAACGCGGATGCACGCGGATGAAGGCTGGATGTCCGGAGAGGGCGTGAGGTCATTGGGCCGCGCATGGCCACATGCGCATTTTGTTTCGGCTGTGTCATTGCCCGTCACGCGTGAAACCATGCATCGGGCCGCTGTCCTCGCGCCCTCTCCGGACATCCAGCCTTCATCCGCGTGCATCCGCGTGCATCCGCGTGCATCCGCGTGCATCCGCGGTTGAAAAATGCGCCCCTCCCCCGCACGAACGCCAGGAATGAAAACACATGCCGCGGGGACGGGATCAGGCCTCGGCCAGGGCCTGATCCAGATCGGCGATCAGGTCGGCCGCGGTTTCCAGCCCGACCGACAGCCGGATCACGTCCGGACCGGCGCCCGCCGCCACGCGTTGTTCCTCGGTCAGTTGCCGGTGCGTGGTGGAGGCGGGATGCAGGATCAGGCTGCGCGTGTCGCCGATGTTCGCGAGATGGGAGAAAATCCCGACATTCTCCACCAGTTTCACTCCTGCCTCGAACCCGCCCTTGATGCCGAAGGTGAACACGGCGCCCGCGCCTTTCGGCATGTATTTCTTCGCCAGCGCGTGATAGGGGCTCGATTCGAGTCCGGCGTACGAAACCCAGGACACTTTTTCGTGACCTGCCAGGAAGGTCGCGACTTTCAGGGCGTTCTCGCAATGGCGCTCCATCCGCACATGCAATGTTTCGGCGCCGGTGATGGTGAGGAAGGCGTTCATTGGCGCCATGGTCGGGCCGTAATCGCGCAATCCCACCGCGCGGGCTTTCGTTGTGAAAGCGAAATCGCCGAAATTCTCGTAGAAGCGCAGCCCGTGATAGGCGGGTTCCGGTTCCGTCAGCGAAGGGAATTTGCCGCTGGCAGCCCAGTCGAATTTACCGGATTCGACGACGATGCCGCCCATGGAGTTACCGTGGCCGCCGATGAATTTGGTGGTGGAGTGGGTGACGATGTCGGCGCCCCATTCGATCGGGCGGCACAGGAACGGCGTCGCCAGCGTGTTATCGACGATCAGCGGAATGCCCGCCTCGTGCGCGATTTTGGCGATGGCTTCCAGATCGACGACGATGCCGCCGGGGTTGGCGAGGCTTTCCACGAAGATCGCCTTGCATTTCGGGGTCAGCGCGCGGCGGAAATTCTCCGGGTCGAGCGGATCGACGAAATGGCAGTGCCAGCCAAGCTTTTTGAAACTCAGCCCGAACTGCGTCAGCGAGCCGCCGTACAGCGCGCGGGAGGCCAGGAATTCATCCCCTGGCTCCAGCATCGTCGCGAACACCAGGAACTGCGCGGCGTGGCCCGAGGCGGCGGCGACGGCGGCGCGTCCGCCTTCCAGGCTGGCGATTCTTTCCTCCAGCACCGAAACGGTGGGGTTGGTCAGGCGCGAGTAGATATAGCCAAAATTGTGCAAATTGAACAACGACGCCGCGTGATCCACATCGTCGAACACATACGCCGTGGTCTGATAGATCGGTGTCGCCCGCGCGCCCGTGGTGGGATCGGGTGAGGCGCCCGCGTGGATCGCCCGTGTCTCGAACCCATACGTGATGTTCGCCGCGGGCAATGGCCGCGGTTTGCGCACGCGCTCCGTGGGCGGGGCGGCGGCGCGGTTGCGGATGATGCCGGAATTAACGCCGCTCCAGGACAACTCCCCGCCCAGACGGCCAAATTCGATCTTCGGGCAGCGGTTCATGATGACTTCGAGGCCCGCCGCTTCCGCCGCCTCCGCCGCCGCGTCGTTGCGCACGCCGAGTTGCATCCAGACATATTTGGCGCCGATGGCGATGGCGTCCTCGACCACTGGCCCGACCTGGTCCGAGGCGCGGAACACCTCCACCATGTCGATTTTTTCCGGGATGTCGCGCAGGGAGGCGTATATTTTCTCCCCCAGTTGCTCCTTGCCCGCGGTGCCGGGATTGACCGGGATGACCCTGTACCCTTTGCCCTGCAAATATTTCATCACGAAATAACTCGGCCGGTTCCAGTTGGCACTGGCGCCGACCATGGCGATGGTGCGCACCGTGGACAAAATCCGGCGGAGCTTCGCGTCGGTATAGGGAATGGGATCAAGCGCGGACATCACGGGCTCCTTCACAACACCCCCTGAGCTATCGTCCCGGTTCATGGATGGCAACCGGGGGATGGCAACCGGGGGATGGCAACCGGGTCACGCCGCGCGCTTGTTCGTGCCATGCTGCCGTTTCCGACGGAGGATCGATCCATGTTGCCACAAGCCATCGCGTTTCAGGCCGAGGCGGACGCGCTGCACGCGCTGCTCGTCACGCTGAAGGACAAGGACTGGGAGCGCGAGACGCTGTTCAAGCGCTGGACCATCAATGACGTGGTGCGCCATTTGCACGATGGCGATCTGATGGCGGCGGCCTCCGTCGCGGGTCCGGAGACGTTCGCGGCCTTCCGCGCCGAACGCCAGGCGCTGATCGACAGTGGCGTGACGCGTGTTGAGGCGGCCCGGCGGCGGCTGGGTGATTTGTCCGGGCGGGCCTTGCTGGAACAATGGCACGCGCGGGTGACGGCTTTGTGCGCCGTGCTGTCACCTTTGCCCCTGGACATGAGACTGAAATGGGCTGGTCCCGACATGAGTTTGCGCATGTTCACCACTGCCCGGCAGATGGAAACATGGGCGCATGGTCAGGCGGTTTACGATCTGATGGGGGTGACGCGCGCGCCCACGGACCGGCTGCGCGACATCGCCGAGATCGGTGTTCGCACGTATGGCTGGACTTTCGCCAATCGCCAGCGCGCTGTTCCTGGTCCCGCGCCGCATGTGCGTTTGACCGCGCCTTCCGGGGCTGTGTGGACGTGGAACGATCCCGTGCCGGACAACGGGGTTGAGGGGGATGCGCTGGATTTTTGCCAGGTTGTCACGCAGACCCGTAACGTCGCGGACACGGGGCTGGTTGTGCGGGGGGAGGTGGCGCGGGAGTGGATGAGGCTGGCGCAGTGTTTCGCCGGGGGGGCGGAGGATCCGCCTCCGGCGGGCATGCGGGTGAAGGCGGTTGTTTGAAAGAAGGCCGGGGCTCCGCCCCGCGCCCCGCCAGGGGCGTGGCCCCTGGACCCATTCCATTAAGACTCCCATGGATGGTTTACAAAGGCCCCGCCTTTGGCGGAGGTCCAGGAGGCAGCGCCACCTGGCGGGTTTCAGGGCAGCGCCCTGACCTTCCTTCTCACTCCCCCGGCACCGCCTCAATCCGCCGGCAGCGCGCCGCCATCTCATTATATTCCCGCTGCCATTCACTCGGCCCGTTGGAGGGCGCCACCTGCACCGCCGTCACCTTGTATTCCGGACAGTTCGTCGCCCAATCGGAATATTCCGTGGTGACGACGTTCGCCTGCGTCCCCGGATGATGGAACGTGGTGTAGATCACGCCCGGCGCCACCCGGTCGGTGACCCGCGCCCGTAATGTCGTGTCGCCGGTGCGGCTCCCAAGACGCACCCAGTCGCCGTCTCGGATACCCCGGTCCTCAGCATCCTGGGGATGGATTTCCAGCATGTCCTCGGCGTGCCAGACGACATTCTCGGTGCGCCGTGTCTGCGCGCCGACATTGTACTGGCTCAGGATACGCCCGGTGGTCAGCAACAAGGGAAAACGCGGCCCAACCTTTTCATCGGTGGCCACGTATTCGGTGACGACCATCAGCCCCTTGCCGCGCGCGAAACCGTTCAGATGCATGATCGGCGTGCCGTCCGGCGCCGCCTCGTTGCACGGCCA
>JAYVCG010000322.1:0-2761 GCA_043750075.1 Acetobacteraceae bacterium
ATCGTCGAGCAGCACGACGCCCTCCGCGCCAAGCGATCCCCTGAGAAGATCGACCGTTGGCGCCGATCGCCGTGCGCCGCTGGTGGTGTCAGGGTTCCAGGCGAATTGAAAATTCCCGGAGGACAACAACGCCGCCATCGCCGGCCTGTCCGCGGGCGGCTGCCGGGTCATGACATTCCGGGCGGCTTCGAGCCGCCCTCTGATATCACCCTGATGCCAGGGCTCCATGATATGATTGGGTCCGCCCTCATAGATCAGCACGCTGCCGATATGGACCAATGTGACGGCCGCCAGCAGAACGAGTATGGTGCGCCCGGTCAGTCCACGCGGAAACATCACCATGCTAAAGACGCCGCGGGTTGGCGGTGAACATGTAGCCCGCGCCGCGTAATGTCTTGATTAAGGGTTGCGTGTCGTCCCCACGCTCGACCTTGCGCCGCAATCGCCCCACCAGCACGTCCACGCTGCGGTCGAATACCTCGCCGGCCCGGTGCCGCGAAAGCTCCAGCAACTGGTCGCGGGTGAGAACCCGTTGTGGATGTTCGATGAAGGCAAGCAGAAGGTCGTATTCAGCCGCGGACAGATCGATCACCGCGCCATCGGCGGCGGTCAGTTCCCTGCGCGCGGTATCCAGGATCCAGCCATCGAAACCAATTTTCTGGCTGCCGCCGACCCGCATGGAGTCTGGTGTCTCAGCGGCGCGGCGCAGAACCGCGCGGATTCGCGCCAGCAATTCTGGCCGGCTGAAAGGCTTGGCGATATAGTCGTCCGCTCCCAGCTCCAGGCCAAGAACCCGGTCCGTCTCCGACCCGCGGGCCGACAACATGATCACGGGAACTTTGCTCCGCCCTCGCAACGCCCGGCAGAGATCCAGACCGGAGGCGCCGGGAAGCATGATGTCAAGCAGGACAAGATTGACCACCGCGTTGTCGATGGCATCCCACATCTCAGGGCCATTGCGCGCGGGGATCACCCGGAAGCCGTTCTCTCTCAGAAACCGGTCTATCAGGATTCGCGTATCGGTATCGTCCTCGACGACCAGGATCACGGCCTCGGATGGAATATCGGCACGGGCGATCGCGGTATTGCGATCTTTTCCCTCGGATGCATTGTTCACCGGGAGCATGATGGGTCAGTATAATAACCGGACGCCAAGGACCGCATAGGCGTTGTCGGATCGTCCGCCACCTTGCTGCGCGATGCTGCCAGCACGACCGAATTCCTTTTCCCAGCCAATCTCGATGTAGGGCGCCACCAGGCGCGTGACCTGATAACGGGTCTGGATCGCGAGTTTCATCGCGCCAATACCCGCATAAGTGCCCACCCTGCGATCGTCGGACGCGTGTGCCTCCAGCTCAATCGACGGCCGCGAATAGATCCGCGCGGTCCATGCCAGATCGAGTTCAGTCCTCACCCGCACCGACGCCTGTCCCTTCTCGCTGACAAACAGCGTCACTTCGGTTTCAATGAAGCCGGGGACCAGGCCCTGGACGCCGATCGCGAAGTAGCTGCGGGCCGCGGGCGAAAAAAGCTGCCGGGCACCCACCTGGAAGTCAAAAAATTCGCTGATGGGTGTCGAATACAGAAGCTGTAAATCGGCGGCCTTGCCTTTACCCCGAACATAATCGCCCTCCGATTTCAGCACCAGGCGATGTTCATCTGTCCCGATACGGGCATCGATATCCCAGGATCCGCGTCCGCCCAACTGACCAGGGCCATAGTCCAGCCTGTTGACGCGAAAGAAGGAATAAAGCGGCGCTGACTCATGTCCATCGACACTGGTCTGGCCGGAAGCTGTCTTCGCTGAGCCAATCATCGAATGCCCGGATTGTCCAAAAGCGGGTCCGGCAAACGCCAGACCCGCGATGGACGCGATCAAGAAGGAAGCTCTCATCGCGCGAGCGCCGCGCGTTGCGGCGGCTCGACGACGAATCGCGTCATCATGCCAGCGTTCATGTGAAAAATCAGATGACAGTGAAATGGCCAGTCCCCCGGTTCGTTGGCCGTCAGCACCACGGAGGCTTCGCTACCCGGCCTGACCACCACAACGTGTTTGCGCGGCATGCGGTTGGTCTGCCCGTTTTCGAGTTCGGTGAACATGCCGTGCAAATGCATCGGGTGCGCCATCATTGTGGTGTTGACGTAACGGATGCGCATTCGCTCGCCATACTTTACCCGGATTGGGGTAGCCTGGTCGAAACGCATGCCGTTCAATGTCCAGTTATAGCGGCTCATCTGTCCGTTTAACTCGACCTTAAGTTCCTGTGTTGGCGCTCTGGCATCCTTGTTAACGACCAAACTTTTCAGATCTTCATACTTTAGCGCCTTTTGACCAGGCAGCGTGCCCGCCGAATCCCATCCGCGCAAAGGCGCGCCATCCGAGGCCGCGGCATGCTGACCCGCGGAGGCCCCCATTCCCGGCATCCTGGAATGATCCATGCCAGGCATGTTTGAATGATCCATGCCAGGCATGTTTGAGTGATCCATGCCGGGCATTGAGCCGGCCGCGCCAGGCGTTTTCGAATGATCCATGCCGGGCATCGAACCGCGATCCATCCCCTCCATCGATCCCATGTCAGCCATCGTCAACTGGGTTCGGGGGCGTAATTTCGGGATATCAGCCCGCATGCCTTCACGCTGGGCGAGCGTGCCGCGTACGAATCCAGAACGGTCAATCGGTTCGGCCATCACAGTGTAAGCGCGATCCGCGCCGGGCGTGACAAGGACGTCGTAAGTTTCGCCGACACCAAAGCGGAATTCG